>CAMBDR010000537.1 GCA_945864765.1 Janthinobacterium lividum
TTTACCTGTTGACCCGTTGCCAAGTCCTGCACAACCCGTTGATTTTGGCGCGACTAATTTCCCACCATCGGCCCCTCAATTGGATGCTGGCGGTGATAATTTTCCAAATCCACCATCACCAAAATTGGCTGTTGGCGGCGATAATTTTCCAAATCCGCCACCCCGCCCAAAATAAAAGGTGTTGGCTTTTATCAGAATGAGGTGAACCATGCTATCGCTTTCAAGCACCGTACTAAAATGCGTTGGCGCAGTTTTCCGGCGTGGGATGATGTTTGCTTTCATCTATCTTGCGTTGGAATTCACAAGGATGTTTATTGATGCCAGTGCGAACACTCATCCGTACATGGCAATGTGGAGTACCGTACTATTTGATCTGACGGTAATCATCATATTTAATTTGGAGTTTGGCAACAATAGTTGCGTTCGTGATATAGGCACACTGAATCTCTATGCTGTAATTTTTCACTTGATTTACATACCTTGTTTTTTTTACGGGTATCAATTTGGCGACTATCACAATTACGCAATCAAGTGCGTCAACGGTTTAATCGCATTGCGCCTCTTCTATTTTGGTGAACGTGAACTCCTTTCCCGTATTTCCATCATCACACCCCCAAAGAAGTGGTTATTGGGGCGCAATTGGTTTATCAATTCTTATGTTAATGGCCTGACGGTTACGATCTTTGCTTTATGTGCTGCCCCATTATTCACGCTGATTTACCTCATCAACACAGATAAAATGCGCATCACAGGCATTGCCATCATTTTGTTCTCATTCTACGTTGCAATCGAGCATTCCAAGAAAAGGATTTTGATTGGCGCTACACCCAAACCGGAAATTGTGCCACCAGCAAAAGAAGATAACGCAGCCCCCATCGCAGCGCCGCACGACGATGCAAAAGAATTGGCCCGTGCCAAAACACGAATTGAAAGCCTTGTTGAAGCCTGTAAAATATTGATAGGTGGATTTATAGTGTGCTCGTTTTTAGGTGGCTATGCGGCGCACTTCAAAAGTAAGAAAATGTTTGTTTTTGGGTACGCATTTGGCTATGCCGACGGCAAGAGCGGCACCAAGCCAAAATCTGAAACGCGCTTTACGCGTTTAGTGGATTGTTATGATCGGCCTGATATTGGTGGGCGACCCGCACCACCAGACCCAACATGCAAGGATGTGTTTGATACTGAGCCACCGAAGAATGAAGCGCCAAAGAATGAAGCGCCAAAGAATGAAGCGCCAAAGAAATAACCACCACACTGGGCGCATTCCAGACAAAGGGATGCGCCGCTTTTCTTTCTGCCGACTGTTACATTTCAAACTGAGACACTACCAGCCGCTACGATCGTGTGGGAATAAAGAGGTTGGTGATAAAGGCGGCGGCGCTTAAGCCAGTGGGGGCGGTAACTCTTCGCGCTTTTGCCGCCGTTTATTCACCCACCACGCCAAAAACGGCAGCACAAAAAAATCCGCCCGGCATTACCGCCAAAGTTAAATAGGGCTTAAGTGCATAAAGGCTTGCAACTGGTAAAGAAGGGTTGCTATGGCTCTTCGGCTTCCCATTTCATCAGTCTTCGCTTTCGCTTGCATCATCTGACAATGCGCCCAGCTCACGTTCAATTTGCTCAATGCTGGGCAAACCGCTTTGCAAATCGGCAGGGAGCGATTCCAATAATTTGTATTCGGCAATTCCCATTGGCTGGGTTTTATCGCCCAAGGCGTATTCCGCTACCAGCTTGTTTTTGCTTTTACATAACAGCAGGCCAATCGTTGGGTTGTCTTGTTCGCTTTTTACTTGGCGGTCGATTGCTGTCAGGTAAAAGCCCAATTGCCCCAAATGTTCGGGTTTGAATTTGCCACCCTTCAGTTCAATCACCACATAACAACGCAGTTTCAGGTGGTAGAACAGTAAATCGATAAAAAACTCGTCACCGCCCACATCCAGCAAGACTTGGCGGCCGACGAAGGCGAACCCCGCGCCCAGTTCCAGCAAAAACTGCGTCACATGCCTGACCAATGCCCCTTCGATGGCACGTTCCTGGGCATCGTCGTGCAGTCCCAAAAAATCAAAGCGGTAGGGGTCTTTCAGCGATTCGCGCGCCAAATCGGATAGCGGAGCGGGTAACCGCTCGGCGAAATTGGTGACAGCCTGGCCTGTGCGTGCGCGCGCGTTGGTTTCAATTTGCATTTCCAGTATATTGCGCGACCAGTTGTGGTGGGCAGCCTGCGCCAGATACCAATCCCGTTCGTCACGGGTTTTGAGCTTGTCGAGCAGTGTGCAAAGATGAAACCAGGGCAATTGTGCAGCAGCCTGCTGCACAAATTCAGCCTCTGGCCAAGCTTGGGCAAAACTGCGCATGTAGTTCAGGTTGCGCGGTGAAAAACCTTTCATGTCTGGGAAGGCGGTGCGTAAATCATGTGCCAGCCGCTTGATCACCTTGGCACCCCAGCCTTCGCGGTTTTGGCGAGCCAGAATGTCGCTGCCAATTTGCCAGTATAGCAACACCAGTTCACGGTTGACCGCCAGCGCGGCACGTTGCTGGGCGTTGTGGATGCGGGTTTTCAGGTCGGCCAGCCAGTCGGCGTAGCCTTCGGGCGGTTGCGTGAGGGAAATGGGATAGTCGGTCATGAGACAGGCTCCAAGGCAGAATGGCGATTTTATCCGATGTTGGTTTGTATTTTGTATCAAACCATTAACAATAGAACTGCTCACTCATTCGGCAACTCCTCCCGCTTTTGCCGCCGCTTATCCACCCACCAGGCCAAAAACGGCAGTACAAAAAAACCACCTGGCATCACCGCGAGGGTTAAATAGGGGCTTAAGTGCATTAAATTGCGCAGTTGCGCCTTGATTTGGCGGATATCTTCCGGGGTCCAGTGGTAGCCATTGCGTTGCTTCATCAGCAAAGGCATTAAACCGCGCATTTGCCGCATTTCTTGCCCCAGGCGTATCCGCTCCCGGGTTTGCAAGCGCCAAACCCAACGCGCAGAACGCCCCACGGTTTGGATAGGGTGACCCAAAACACTCGTAACATGTTGATTTAATTTTGTACGCAAGATAAGCACCAATGGATCAGACAAGACAACATCAATCATACTAAAGCATGGCCAAGGCCCGAAAGGCCGCCGGCTGTTGCGGCTATCGGTGGCTATTCGGCACCGAATTTCACTATTATATAAGTTTGCCGCATGTCATCCTAGCATTTTGCAAAAGGATTCGAAATATACGCCAAATTTGCTACAGAGCAAGCGCCAGGCCAGTAACGGGCCAGCCCGACACTTTCTTTCCAGAATGATTGTGCTGTTACACAACAAAATTTCAGGAATCAAAGATTCTGCAATCAAGGCTCTTGAAATCGTTCGGCTCATCCCCATTATTGAGCAGTTCATGTAACAAACCCGAATTTCAAGCACGAAATTCCTGATGAGTTCCATACTTAAAAATACGCGATAACGAGGAATAAAATGACTGTATCTGAAAAGCAAACCCTTGGCTTCCAGGCTGAAGTGAAACAATTACTGCAATTGATGATTCACTCGCTGTACTCCAACAAAGAAATTTTCTTACGCGAATTGATCTCCAATGCTTCCGATGCGGCAGACAAACTGCGCTTTGAAGCGATCAATAACGATGGCCTGTATGGCAATGACCATGAACTGCGCATCACGCTGGCGTTCGACAAAGAAGCACGCACCCTGACCATTGCCGATAATGGCATCGGTATGAGCCGTGATGAAGTGATTTCCCATTTGGGCACCATCGCCAAATCTGGCACCAAAGAGTTTTTTGGCCAATTATCCGGCGACCAACAAAAAGACGCCGCCTTGATCGGCCAATTTGGTGTCGGCTTTTACTCCGGCTTTATCGTGGCCGATAAAATTACCGTCAACACCCGCCGCGCCGGTTTGGAAGCCAATCAGGGCGTGTGCTGGGAGTCAAATGGCGAGGGCGATTATTCGGTGCAAGACATCGAAAAAGTGGGCCGTGGTACAGAAATCATCTTGCACCTGCGCGAAGGTGAAGAAGAATTACTCTCCGCCTGGAAGCTCAAGCAAATCGTGCGCAAATATTCTGACCACATCTCGCTGCCGATTCAAATGCAAAAAGAAGAGTGGGACGAAGAGAAAAAAGAAATGGCCCTGAAAGATGAGATGGAAAC
>CAMBDR010000538.1 GCA_945864765.1 Janthinobacterium lividum
TAAGGCATGCGTGGTTGATAGCCAGCGCGCGAAGCCTTGGTAGCCGCCTTAGCAATGAAATGTCATTCAATGCGCTATTATTGAGCACACCTTTAGTTTGCGCGATATGGTGGTGATATTCATGTCCCGGCCACTCAATCCTTCCAGCAGCAAAACTCAAGGCCTCCAACCAAACCAGTTCCCCCAGTTCCGGCGGCAATTCCGTCAAGCCGCAATTACCCAAATCAAGAAAAGTATCCCGGGTCTTTTTGTTTTCAGCAATCAGTTTGAGAGCAAGTTCGGACATGGCGGTTTCCTGCAGGGTTGGTTTGCTTGACATGGCCAGCTTATTAAGCTGCATTGTGCATTATAGGGTTTTTACCGCATCCGCCACCAACTTTTGCAAGCAGTGTGCAAGCAAATGGTTAAATCGCCGCTATCCACCTCAAGCCAATAGCCCGTTTCGCAGGCGCTTTCATTTGTCACCCAAAAGCCACAAAAAAAACCGCCACACCACCCGCCACATCCTGTACAATAGCCCAGTCGCAAGACAAAAAAGCGCGGGCTGCTGGTGCTGTAACACCAACAACCCGCTAACCACAAACAACTTATACACGAACGGAGTTGATCATGGCTAAGCCAAATGATACACGCATTACGCACGTCCCTGCAAACGCAAACCCAAGCAGCAGGCCCAGTAACACCCCCGGCAGCAGCATCCCCATCCCCGCCACCAGCAATCTAACCGTCATCCTTGAAGCCTTACTGGCAAAGCAAGCCGCCGACGACGCCGCACCCAAACCACCCAAATCAGCCCGCCCGCCACGCATCAAACCCCGGCGGCGTGTCACGGTCACCCCCGCGCCAGTGCCCGCGCCCGCCTCCGACGCCAATCTGCCATGGATACGCCTGTGCGGCCACTGGCTGACGCACGCCGGGTTTGCGCTGCACAAGCGTGCGCGCGTGCATGTGGGCAAAGGTTTTATGATTTTGATAGCGGAGGATGAAAGCTGACGGGATAGCGTGGGCACGATGGTGTGCCCACGCGCCATGGTGAGGGTTTATTGCATATTAAGCCACTCCCGTGCTTCTGTTTCCGGGATGCCGCTTGCAATTATGCGGTTCAGGGCGATTTCCAGCCCCTCTTCATAGCCCTCCTCGTAACCACGCTGCCGAGCCGCCTCCAGCTCAGTGCGTTCAGAAATCAACTGCAACTCGCGCCGCATGGCCCTGTATTCGATCTCTTCTTGGCTCATCGGTTCGTTAACGGGTGGAAATAAAATCTGATTCATATCACATTCCCAACATCGCCCGCGCCTGTGCTTCCGGCATGCCATGTTGAATCAGCCGATTTAGCGCATTTTCCATACCTGCATCCCAACCCTCAACCTTGCCCTCAACCCTGCCCTCAACCCTGCCCACCTGCTTGGCAGCCTCAAGCTCAGTGCGCTCAGCAATCAACGCCAACTCCCGCCGTTCAGCCCTGCGCCGGGTCTCTTCATCCGACGACAACTCTTTAAGATTTGTCATCGCTTCCACCACCGCCGGATGTACTATGTCGTTCATGATTTCTTCCTCCTGCGAATATTCAAAATACATCAGCCACGCTATCAAGGCCGGACTCATCCCATTTACCGCACCCTGGGTAGCCGCCAAACGCGCCGCCTTGGGTAATTCTATGATATTTAGCTGAAGTTCGCTACCCAACTTGACCAACGGATTGGTAGAATCGCGCAATTCAAAACACCAGCGTGCCTGATCTTGCCCCTTAAACAGCACATACGCCAATAAATGAATCCCAATGACGGGTTTTAATTGTGAATAAGGCTCCCCCGACTTCAACTGCCCCGCCATCGTTTTGGCCAAATAATAAGTACTACGCGCACTCCATTGCTCACGCTTACTCATTTGCATCTCAATATTAAAAAAATGGCCTTTTTCATCTTTGGCCAGAATATCCAGAACGATGTATTTCCCTTCCAAATCTTCAGGATCAATCTGCGGATTCTCCACGCTCACCACTTCAATCGGCGGCTCATTGCAGCGCACCGCATTGATCAAGTCCGTCAGCAAGGGCAAAGAGCGGGCGAACAATAGTTTGAATACCAAATCGTTACGCGGGTCAAGTAATGGGTAACTCATGAAAACGTCCTCACCGAATCAAAAAATCACAACAAATTATAAATGCTTCCCCGCCGCCCGATGTACAATCCGGCACTGTCTCAGAAAAAATCGCGTGAAAGCCACCCCATGATGCCGCAATCACTCTTCAAAATTGTATTTCTAACGCTTTTTCTGCTGGCAAATGGCGCATTAGCCTGCCATTGTGTGACCCCGCTTAGCGCCAAAACCGCTTATCAACAAGCCGATCTGGTCGTGCTTGGCCAACTGCCAGAAATGGAAGTAATCGAGGCAAGCAGTCAAACCAGCGCCAACACATTCCAAATTTCCGCTGCCTGGAAGACGCCAGCAACACCCACCCTTGTTGTCATAACAGGCGAAACCTGTGCCGAGCAATTTTCCAAGGGCAAAACTTATCTGCTCTATTTAAAAAACCTCAATGACGGTCGCTATGCTACATCACGTTGCGCAGGCAACCGGGAGCGCGGCGCAGCGAATGCAGCGCTAACCTGGCTCAAAAAACATGGCCAAGTCAAAGCCATTGCTCCGACGCCCGTAAAACCAACCATGCCGCCAGATAACGCCCCGGATAAAACAAAAAAGTAAGCGATTGAAAAATCACAAATGCTTCCCCGCCTCCCGATAACTCAGCCCCGACAATTTTTCCTTGTGTTCCAGCAAAAACTGCCGCACCCAAGCCGGGTCATGATGCGCATAATCGCGTAGCGCCCAGCCTATCGCCTTGCGAATAAAAAACTCTTTCTCCGCCGCCAAGTACAAACAATAACAAGCCAAACGCCGCGTATCCACCTGCTCGCGCCAGCCCAGTTGGTGCAACAAGGCAATGCGCTGCACCCAAAAATCCTGGTTCAACAAGGCCGTATCCATACCATCCTGCGCCGCCTCGCCCCGCATTTTGGCCAGCCGCAACACATCCCCAATCACCCCAGCCAAACCATCCACCCCATCCCACCACGATTTGCTTTGCACCAGCGCCATTAAAGCTGGCACATCCTCCAAACCTAATTTTTTATGATGGCGCGCCAGCAAATCCAGCGCCAGATATTGATATTCGCGCTCTTCCATCCGCCACAACTGCTGCGCCAAATCCAGCAAAGCCGCGCCATCCAAGCCCGAAGCCGCGCGCAGCAAAGGCTTGCAGGCGGCACGCCGCGCGGGCGAGGCAATGCCAAAAAATGCAAAATGATGCTTCATATACGCCGCCATCGCCACCGCCCGCGCCGGATCAGCCAGCGGGGCCAGAACACTTTGCGCCTGCGCCAAAAATTCTTGCCCGGTCACACGGCCTCCCTGGTACGCAACATATCGATATGCGCAATCCCGTCTTCATCATACGCAGCCGAACACGCCACAAAGCCAAATCTCTCATAAAACGCCTGCAAATAGCACTGCGCCCCAATCTTGATCGGCACACCGGGAAACTGCTCACGCATACACGCCAGCCCCTGCGCCACCAGCGCGCGCCCTACCCCGCCGCCGCGCGCGCTCGCATGCGTGAGCACCCGCCCGAGGCTGGCCTGTTCAAATTTCACCCCCGGCCCCATGCCGCGCAAATACGCCACCAACTGCGGCGCGCCCCCCGCACCACAATCAGCACCATCACCAGCACGCCAACCCAGCAAATGCCAGCAATCCGGATCAAGCCCATCCACATCCGGATACACGCAATTTTGTTCTACCACAAACACCTCGCAGCGCAATTGCAGCACCGCATACAACTCGCGGCCACTGAGCGCATCAAATTTACACCATTGCCAGTGAATCATTTCTCCGCCCCCTTATTTTCCAACATTATTCTCCGCGCCCTTTTCCGCCACCACTTGCCGCACTTGATCCCGCACCAAATGAATATGCGCCCGTAAATCGTACAAACCATCGGCAAACGAGAGCGGAATCGAGGTTTGATTCACCCGCTCTTCCAACTCAATCAATTGTTGATATTGCTGCTTGTAATCTTGCTCCCCGCCCTGCTCCAGCGCCTGCTCGATAATGCGTAACTGCCCATACCAGCGATACACGCGCGAGCGGAT
>CAMBDR010000539.1 GCA_945864765.1 Janthinobacterium lividum
CCAATGTCAAATCGGAGAAAAATCATTATGAAGGCGGTGAGTCGCGCAATTATGCCACCTACAACCCGCAGGTGGCGCGCGACGATATGTTTCAACTCGGTATCGCCGGCCCGGTAAAGGGCCATAAAATCACCCCGATTCGCTCCAGCTCGGCGCTGGTACTTTCCTCGGTCAACATCAACCGGGAAAAGATTTATATCCAGCAGCCGCCGATTGCGGCCAGCGGTTTTTCCTCGCAAGCGTTTGCCCCGCATTACCCGCATACCGAGCGTAAGGAAGAAACCAAAACCTGTAACGACTGCCATATCGCCAAAGAAAACGACAATAACGCCATCATGGCGCAATTGCTATTGCAGGGCACCAATTTCGTCAACTTTATTGGCTACAACGCCTGGATTGGTGCAAGCCGCCATATTGAAGCGGCCACCGTCACCGAATGGGATGAGCCGCAAGCGGTCATCGGCAGCTATTTGCAGCGTTACGCCTACCCGGATTATTTTAAATCGCACCAACAACGCCAGCAAGAATTGCATGAAGCGCACAATCATAAGACGCCCGATACGGTTGGCTGCCTGCAGTTACGTGGCGAATTTTTATATGTTGCGCAAGGGCGGGGTGGTTTTCGGGCCTATGACACGTCCAATACCAATAACAAAGGCTATTCGCAGCGCATTATTACCGCGCCGTTTGGCGTGTTGGGGCAAAACACCCACGTGCCCTCAAAAAATGCCACTTGCATGGCCTTGCCGACCAATCAATCGATTGCCCCCTCGCGCAATCAGGGTGATTTGATGCGCATCACCAATCAGGAACAGGCGTTTCATGCGATCTACCATTACGTCTTTATTACCGATGCCGAAGAAGGTTTGATTCTGGTCGATGTCGATACCCTGGCCAATGGCGAGCCACGCGACAATTTCTTGAAACGCGCACTCACCTGGAACCCGAACGGGGTGCTGAACGGTGCGCGCCATATTACCCTGGGCGGCCATTATGCCTATATTGCGACACCCAAAAATATGGTGATTCTTGATCTGGATCAGCCACTGCAACCGAAACTGATCGCCACCATCGCGCTGGAAGATGCGCGTGCCAGTGCGCTGCAATTTCGCTACCTGTTTGTGACCAATAAAGAAGGGGTGCGGGTGATTGATGTTACCCAACCCGCCAAGCCGGTGTTGTTGCCCGCCATGGTGGCATTGGCCAATGCGCGCAAGCTGTATCTGGCGCGCACCTTTGCTTATGTGGCGGCGGGCGAACAGGGCTTGGCCATTTTGGATATTGAAAAGCCGCATCAACCCAAGCTCTATCAAATCTACAATGCGGATGGGAAATTGAATGATGCCCAGGATGTGGTGGTCGGCTCCACCAATGCGTCGCTGTTTGCTTACGTGGCCGATGGCAAAAACGGGCTAAAAGTGTTGCAGCTTACCGCACCGGATACGCAACCGCGCTTCTATGGTTTTTCGCCCGAGCCCAAGCCGCAATTAATCAGTTGGCGCAAAACCGGCTCGCCTGCCATGTCGCTCTCCAAAGGCTTGGATCGGGATCGTGCGGTCGATGAAACCGGGCATCAGATCGCCGTATTTGGGCGGATTGGTTCGCGTCCGTTTAACGCCAGCGAAATGGAAAAACTGTATCTGCGCGCCGATGGTAGCGTGTGGACGGTGAGTAATTTTTCCAGTCCCGCTGCTGGCCCCACGGTTGGCCAGCCCAAATCCGCTAAGGAGGCCAAGTGAAAAACCATGACTTTTCAGGCGCGCGCTGGCTGGCACAATGCGTGGCACTGCTATCGTTGGCCTTGCTGATCATGATTGCGCACACATCCGTCCATGCGCAGGCACAGGCAATCTTACCAAACCTGATCCATCACCAAAGCATCGGCACCGTCAACTGTGCCAGCAGCACCTGTCACGGTGCAATCGTCCCGGTGCCCCAGGGCAGGATCATGCAAAACGAATATACCACTTGGTTGCGTCTGGATAAGCACGCCAAAGCTTACGCGGTGTTACTCAACGGCCAGTCGCACGCCATCATGAAAAATCTCGGCATCAAGCAGCCCGCGCACCAAGCCAAGCTCTGTCTGGATTGCCACGCCCATAACCCGCCGCCCGCCTTGACGGGCGAGCGCCATATCACCTCTGATGGCATAGGCTGCGAAGCCTGCCATGGCCCGGCGCAAAAATGGATTGCCAGCCATACCCTGTCCGATACCCCGCTGACTGAGAATCTGGCCAATGGCATGTACCCCACCCATCAGCCCATCGCGCAAGCCAAATTATGCCTGTCCTGCCATTTTGGCGATAGTAACCGTTTCGTCAGCCATAAACTGATGGCGGCGGGCCATCCGCGCATCTCGTTTGAGCTGGAGTCGTTTGCCCATATTGAACCGGCCCATGTGCGCTACGGCGTGGATTGGCAACAACGCAAGGGCAGCTACAACAGCATTAAAATTTGGGCTATCGGGCAGGCACTGGCGTCTAAACAGTTGCTGGACAGGTTGATTCACCCGAAGCTGGGGCGGGACGGCTTGTTCCCTGAACTGCTGCTGTTCGACTGCCATTCCTGCCACCATAAAATGAGTGAAAAGAAAGCCACGCCGCGCCTCGGGCTTGGCCCCGGACAAATGCGTTTGAACGACAGCAATCTATTAATGCTGCGTGCCATTGTCGCAACCGTGGCTCCTGCTGAGGCAACGGCCTTGAATCAGCAAATCCGGCTGTTGCATCATGCCGTGGTCGGTAATGCAGAAGCGAAGGGCGCGAATGCCCTGGAACTGGCGCAACAGCTTGGCGCAACGATTGAACAGCTTAGCCATCAGTTTGAAACTTATCCGTTTGATGTTGCCGTGCTGCGCAAAATTTTGCAAAACCTGATTGCCCAGGCGCGGGAGGGCCAGTACAGCGACTATGCCGGGGCGGAGCAAGTGTATTTATCGGTGTCCAGCTTATGCGCCAGCCTGAACCGCCAAAATGGCTTGCGCATGACGGCCAAAGTGAATCAGCAACTGAGTTTGATGCGCAAGAGCCTGGCGGATGAAGACAAATTTCAGCCCCAGGTGTTCAGTACCCAACTGGCTGCACTGCAAACCTTAATCTCTCCACAGGTGACACCATGATGGACGCCAAACCCCTAACCGATACGAGCGCTGCGCCAGACCCGCATGGTGAGCCTTTTACCATTGCCATTATCGGCTCCGGGCCAGCCGGTCTATCGGCCGCCGCACGGGCCGCCGCGCTGGGCATCCCGCATATTTTGCTGGAAGCCAAGGCGCATGCGTCCGACACGATTTACCAATATCAAAAGGGTAAACATGTGATGGCGGAACCCGCCATTTTACCTTTACGCAGCGACATCCATTTTGAGGTCGGCACGCGTGAGCACTTGCTGGACACCTGGAATAGCCAGTTGGCACGGCTTGGGGTGAATATCCGCTACCAGCATCAGGTCATGGATATTGTGCGCCATCCGGATCATGGCCAAGTCAGTGGACAAGTCAATGGGCAAGTCAGTGGACAAGTCAGTGGAAAGTTCACCATTCGTTGCGAGAACGGTGCCAGTTATACCAGCGACCATGTGGTTTTGGCGATTGGCTTGCAAGGCAATATCCGCAAAATGGGCTGCCCGGGTGAAGATCACCCGCTGGTGCAATACACGCTGGCCGACCCGGACGAATTTAACGATGAAACCATCGTCGTGGTCGGCGCGGGTGACGCGGCGATTGAAAACGCGCTCGGCTTGTCACGGCAAAATAAGGTCATCATGGCGATTCGTGCCGATGAATTTGTCAGTTGCAAGGACAGTAAGCGGCGCTTGATTCTGGCCGCTGAAAAAGATGGAAAAATCCGGATTCATTACAGCGCAAAATCCGTGCGGGTGGAAGACAACCATCGGGTGGAAGACAACCAGCGGCCACTCAAATATGTGTACAACGGCAAAACAGGCGAGGGCAGTATTGATTGCGACCGGGTGATTGCGCGCCTTGGGGCCTCGCCACCGCGCCAATTGGTTGAGCGCTTCGGGATTGTATTCCCCAACGCCAACCGAACCGCGCTTCCGGTATTGTCCGAATCCTATGAATCGAATATCCCCGGTCTGTATATTGTGGGGGCCTTGAGTGGCTACCCCTTGATCAAGCAAGCCATGAACC
>CAMBDR010000540.1 GCA_945864765.1 Janthinobacterium lividum
CCAAAATCATGAGTTACACCACCCTGAAATTACTCCACATAAGCTTCGTGGGCCTCAGCTTACTGCTATTTTTCCTGCGCGGCCTCGCCATGTGGCGACATATCCCGCTACCGAAAATGATGCGCTGGCTGCCGCATGTCATTGATACCGCTTTGCTCATCAGCGCCATTAGCCTGGCCGTGTCGGCGGGTTTTAACCCTGTCCATCAACCCTGGCTGGCGGCAAAAATAGTCTGCCTGCTGCTGTATATTGTGCTGGGCAGTATTGCGCTCAAGCGCGGCAAAACCCAAACCATACGCATTGGGGCATGGTTTGGCGCTTGGCTGGTGGTGGGCTATATGGTCAAACTGGCAGTGAGCAAACAACTCTGGTTTTAAGGGCTTAATCGGCTTCGCCAGTGTCAACATACATGGCGGCAATACTGCGAAACTCGGCGTCGATTTCAAAGAATGCGTCCAGAATGTCCGGGTCGAAATGGCTGCCGCGCCCTTTTCGCATCACGTCCGCCGCTTCGTCATGCGAAAAAGCGGGTTTGTACACACGCTTGGAAATGAGCGCATCATACACATCGGCGACCGCCATCAGGCGCGCCGACAGCGGGATTTGCTCACCCTCCAAATTTTCCGGGTAACCCGAGCCATCCCATTTTTCCTGGTGCGAATAGGCAATTTCCCTGGCAAAGGTGAGAAAACCATTGCTGCCACCCAGATATTTTTCCACCGATAAAATGGTATTGCGCCCATACACGGTGTGCAATTTCATGGTTTCAAACTCATTGGAGGTCAGTTTGCCCGGTTTCAGCAAAATATGATCGGGAATGCCGACCTTGCCAATGTCGTGCAAGGGGGCCGATTTATAGAGTAATTCAATATTTTCATCGGTCAGCACCGCCGCAAAACGGGGATGGGTACGCAAATGGCGCGCCAGCGCGGCAATATAGTTTTGTGTGCGCCGAATGTGGTTGCCGGTTTCGTTATCCCGCGTTTCCGCCAGCGATGCCATCGCCATAATCGTGGCATCCTGCATTTTACTCAGTTGTTCGGTGCGCTCAGCCACCAAATATTCCAAATGCTTGTTGTTATCTTGCAAAAGCTGGCGCGCGTTTTTTAAATTGAGCTGGGTGGCAACCCGCGCAAATAAAATCGGCGGACTGATCGGCTTGGCAATGTAATCCACCGCGCCCAGATGTAAACCCGCTTCTTCATCTTCAACCTGGCTTTTTGCCGTTAAAAAGATGACGGGAATATCAGACGTAACCGGATTGGCTTTTAAGCGCCGACAAGTTTCATGCCCATCCATATGCGGCATCATCACGTCGAGCAAAATCAAATCAGGCAATGGCTCCAATTCTGCAATTTGCAAGGCTTTTTGCCCACTGGTCGCAATCTTGACCTTATATTTCCCTTTTAGCAAAGCCGCTAACAGAGATATATTGTCTGGCGTGTCATCGACAATCAAGATTGTCTGTTTTTTTGATAAATCGAATGTCGAGTCCATACCAGCGGCCCTCCCAAGCCTGTTCGATTCTAAAATTCCTGCGGTCATCTGGGCATGAAAACGCTTATCATACCGTTTTAGTGTGGCTTGTGGGCAGCTTGTGGACATTTAATGTGTGGTTAAAAATCCCGCTTGTCGCGCACTATGATCAAGTATTACTAATGCACTATCAAAATCAAATTGTCGTATCGCACGGATCAAGCGCTTGTACGCATCTTGCCCCAATACATCGGCCAGTAATTGCTCAACGTCGGACAGCACATCAAGCGCTTCGCCATCATACTGACGCAAGCAATGGGCGAATTGGTAGATTTTTTCTTGCGCGTATTCACGATCCACCCCTGTTTCATGTTCTTGGTGCTCATTTTTCTCTGCCTCAACTTGAAAGACTTTGCTCAAAGCAAGTAATATGGCTTGCAGTTCGTTGTCCAAATGCGCCAGCAAGGTTTCGATTTCGGCTTCACCGCTGCCCGCACGTATCGCGTTTTCCACTTGTCCGGCTTGATGCTGCAAACCTTTTGCCGCCACCATGCCCGCCACGCCTTTTAAGGTGTGGGCCAGCCGTTCGGCCAGTTTGCGATCATCCGCCAGCAAAGCGTTTCTGATCTTGGCAAGGCTATCACCCTGGCTGTCGCGAAAACGCTGCAATAGTTCTTGATACATGGCGCGGTCACCCAGCATGCGCTGCAAACCATCTTGAACATCAAAACCGGGGATCTCGAATTTTACGACATCGGTTTTTGTTTCATCGGTTTTTTCAGGGGCAGGCAGGCTGGCTATCCCAGAGATGGCAGGGATGGCGGTCAGCAATTTATCGGCGCACCATTGGGCAATTTTCTGATAAAACTCAGCAGGATTGATCGGTTTGGAAATATGATCGTTCATCCCCGAGGCCAGGCAGCGCTGCCGCTCTTCCAGCAAGGCATGCGCCGTCATGGCAACAACTGGCAAGTTGGCAAAGCGCGTATCCTGGCGCAGCAGTTGTGCCGCTTCATGGCCATCCATGACCGGCATTTGCACATCCATTAAGACCAAACCATAATAGTCTGGCCCGGCCGCCTGTAATTTTTCATTGGCAAGCTTGCCGTTGACTGCCGCATCCACCGTAATGCCCACCGCATGTAGCAATTCGGTGGCAATCATTTGATTGATATCGTTATCTTCGACCAACAACACGCGTAAATCTCGGAAATACGGCAAATTGCTGATATCGCCCTGCGTACCCTGGTCATTTTCATTGGAAAATAACTGAACCAAGGTATTCACGACGCTGGAGGCATCGACCGGTTTGAACATGAAACCGTCCAACATGCCATTTTCGGCGCGCGCCCGGGCATCTTCGCGCCCGACTTCGGTGAGTAAAATAATGCGCGGCGGCGCTTTGAGCTCGCCATCGCGTTTCACTTCCCAACTCAGGCTAATACCATCCATGCCCGGCATATCGAGGTCGGTAAACACGATGCCGTAGGGCCAGCTTTCGTCACAACTGCGAATGGCCGTCAGCGCTTCGGTGCCACCAAAGGCAAAATCGACTTCGACTGGCAAGGTACTCAGGATTTCAGATAAATTCAGGCGCGCCGCCGGACTATCATCGACGATCAGCACACGCATGCCTTCGAGTTGATGCGGGATAATGTGG
The DNA here is from genome assembly GCA_945864765.1 of Janthinobacterium lividum. Classification (GTDB taxonomy): domain Bacteria; phylum Pseudomonadota; class Gammaproteobacteria; order Burkholderiales; family Burkholderiaceae_D; genus CAMBDR01. The sequence goes on from CAMBDR010000540.1 coordinate 3,137, forward strand.
GCTTTCTTTTGTGTTTTGGCGATACCAAACCAGGCGGTAAAGTACATGGTCGTACCCACCCCTTCCTGGCTTTCCAGCCAAATCTCGCCTTCCATTAATTCGACCATGGCTTTGGCAATGGACAAGCCAAGGCCGGTGCCGCCGTATTTGCGAGTGGTCGATTGATCGGCCTGGGTAAACGCCTGGAACATTTTGGCGCATTGTTCCGGGCTCATGCCAATGCCGGTATCGCGCACGGAAAATTCCAGCATGACGCGCCCGGCTTGGCTCTCGCGCTGGTGGCATTCGAGGTAAATGCCGCCAATCTCGGTAAATTTGATCGCATTATTGACCAAATTAATTAATACCTGGCCCAAACGTAGCGGGTCGCCCACCAGATTGCGCGGAATCACGGGTGGCACAATGAATTGAAATTGCAATTCTTTTTCTTGCGCTTTGCCGCTGGTGACGGTGGAGACGTTGTTCAACACTTTGTCCAAACTGAAATCCACCAATTCGATATGCAGCTTACCCGCTTCGATGCGGGAAAAGTCGAGAATATCGTTGATGATACCCAATAGCGACAGACCCGCATTGTGGATTTTTTCCACGTAATCGCGCTGTTTGGGGGAGAGATCGGTGCATAAGGCCAAATGCGCCATGCCGATAATAGCATTCATGGGGGTGCGAATTTCATGGCTCATATTGGCCAGAAACATCGATTTGGCCTTGGTGGTTTCTTCTGCATGGCGGCGCGCCATTTCGGCTTCGGTCAGTTCGCTCTGGAATTTCAGGGCTTGCAGGGCCACCATTTCCTGGTGGCTTTGTTCCAGGCTGTCTTCGAGTTTCTTGCGCTCGGTAATTTCGTTGAGGAAGGACAATGAGGCCGGGCTGCCTTCCCATTCGATCATCACCGCCGAGATTTCGATCCAGCGGATTTCGCCCGTGTGCGGATGGATCACCCGAAAGGCAAAATACTTTTCCGACTTTTCGCCACGCTTGCGCCGTTGATATTCAGATAAGACGCGGTTGAT
>CAMBDR010000541.1 GCA_945864765.1 Janthinobacterium lividum
CTTGATTGGCAAAATCGGCGCAATGCGATCAATGCCTGGCTTGGCCTGGGCTGGGGTTTGTTGGCAACTTTATTGGTGTTGCGTCATCCGGGTTTTGCCGCGATGCGCGAGATTAGCAAAAATGACGGCGGCGTAGTCTCGACATATCAATTCGGCCTGGGCGCGATCACGGCCTTAAGCCTGGTGTTGCTGGTTGCGTCGGCGGCGCTATTTTGGCGTTGGCATGCCTTTGATCGTGACAGGCGTCGCCTGTTTTTGGTGTGGCAGTATCTGGCGTTGTATGGCGTGTCGGTGGCGGCTTTATGTTTGATCCAATTGTTGGTGTTTCAATTTGGCCATGGCTCCTTATATGCCATTAAAAAGCATTTGTATGCAGTCAATACCGTTTTGCTGTTGCAACTGGCTTCAGGTTTGGCCTGGTATTGCACCCGTTTTAGCCTGGCGTTGCGAACTGACGCGTCGCACGGTGCGGGGGCGTTGGCGATGGTGCTGGCGTTTATCCTGATTGTCCCTGTGAAAAAAGCCGTGGATACCTCCGATTGGGTGGTGCTGGAGCGTGATGTGCAAGCGCTGGAACGCACTTTTGTACCCTACCAGGCGAATCGATTTACCTATGCCATGAATTTGCTTGATCGCAACGGCCAGGCCCACATTTCGCTGTTGCCGTATATGTTTTCGCTGGCCTATTTCAAGGTGCCATTGCCCAAAGCTTTGCAAGATATTTCGGGCGGTCAGCCGGTGCCGCGCCTGATGGGCGTTGGCTCGGTCATTACATCGGAACATTCTCGCCTGGACCGCTACCCGGTTTGTCGCCGTTGGCACGGTACGCATGGCCTGGTTTTGCTCGATGCCGACTGTTTGAACCGGGAGAGCGGGGCAGTTGGCCCGGCATTTTATGACTTTTCGTTGGCGCTGAAGGATTGGCCTTGCCAGATCGACGGTTTCAGTTCGGCTGAATTTTTTGGGCGTTGGACTATCGCGAAAAAAGCGTCGTTTGTTTGCACTGTACCCAGGATCAACGGTAGCCCTGCCAAAAAGGTGCGGATCAGTGCGGGCGCATTTTTACAGCGGATAGCCCGGCAAAGGGTGGATATTTCGCAAAATGGCAGGGCCTCACAACAGTATCGATTTGATCAAAAACATGCCGATCAAGTCTTGATAATCCCACTGCAAGCCGATGCCAACGGGCAAGTTCGCATGGATTTGAGTCTGCCCGATGCGCGTTCCCCGGCTTCATTGGGGATGGGGGGCGACCAGCGTGAATTGGGCCTGCGCATTGAGTCATTGGAATTTCAATGATGCCAAGGCGTAGCGTCCCAAAAAACAAACCGGGATGACGGATCGATTTGTGCCTCTGTCTGGCGGTGCTACTGTGTGGGCTTGGCTAACCGGCCCACATTAAAGATCATGCCAAAGTCCGCTTCAAGTCGCTGACCGCTTTGGATGGTGGCATCGTGATACACAAATAAAAGGTGTTGTGCTCCGCTTGAGTGAAATAGAAACTGTTTTAAGTGTCGCATTTCGGTCGGGCTTAAACGGTTAAAATCATTGGTGGCTATTTGAATCACGTCCTGGTAATAGCGCGCATACCAAGGCCCCAGGCCCGGGCCAAATGAATCGGTTATCATGACCAAACGCGGTAATTTGGCTTGCGCATTGCGGTAACGATGAATGCCCCAGAGCTTTTCTGCAATGCCGGGTAGTTGCGGGTAGCAAATCGCGCCATGGCATGCCTTGATCCCGGAGGCAGAAAAATTGACCGTTTCCACGTCGCTGTTTAAACGCAATCCGGGGAATAGACGGGCGATATCACTGGCTTCGATGGACATGCTGGTTTTGAGCACAGGACTCGATTGCAGATCGCTTTGCCAAAACCGCTGCATACTTAAATCGGCAGCAATACGCGGCCCCGAACCCGCCCAATGAAACCAGGTTTTGGGGAAAATCGAATATTTTGCCTTGGCGGCCAATAATTCGGTACGCGGATAAAATAGTTTTTTGCCATCGACTAATTCCGGGTCCTTTAAGGCCATCTCCATCGGCACAGACTTGCCTTGACAGCGTATGGCTAACCAATCCGGGATGTCTTCCGGATAGATCACCGGCGCAGTTGGTGCGATCAATAAATTGGCATCAAGCTGCTGCTGTCGCATGGTGCTGCCAAACAGGTTCAATTGTTTGACCAGGGCGGGCAAGTCATGGAATTGGTAGCCGCATACATCTTGTATCGCACTGAAATTTCCCATTTGATTGCTGTGGCTGGCCAACAGTATGCGACCGTTCTTGCCTTGCAACACCTGCGCCGTCGGAAATTGGTGAAACAGGCGATAGCGGATGCGATTATTTAACCCAATTAACTCGTCCCGTAAGCCAACATGGTCATTGGCCCAGAGTTCAAATTGACCGGGGTATTTCAATAGCGACTCCCAGGAATGGGGGCGCACCGGCTTGGCGGCCAGATTGCGGTTTTCCTGATTGGGATCAGGCAGGATGAACTTGTCACCTAAAACGGGCATCAGAAACAGCAAAATAATCATCCATTTCGCACGGTGTTGGCGCAAGAGACGGTTTAGCATAATTAGAAATGAAAATAAATGAAAGGATTGTAGGTGCCCGCAGCCAAGCTGGCGCTGCATAAAACCATTGCCAGCGCGCTGGCGATGGTTTTGAGTGCTGGATGACGTAAGCCTGGTGGATTGCGCCATAATGCCAGGGTGCCGCCAATGATTATGGCGCTCCATTGCGCACCGTGCACATCCATCTGCCACGGATGCAGTAATGGGTCAACTTGCTGCAGGCCAAGCATAGCTTGAAGAAATTGCAGCGCGGTGGGCAAATCATGGGCGCGGAAAAATACCCAGCCTATCATAACGCATAACAAAGTGTAGCCTTGCGCAATTATGTCAGGCCAGCGCCGGAGTTGCCGACCCAGACCAGCGCGCTCCAACACCAAAAGCACACCATGCCACGCACCCCAAATAATAAAAGTCCATGCTGCGCCATGCCACAAACCGCATAACACAAACACCAGGGCCAGGTTGAAATAAACGCGTTCACGCGAAACGCGATTGCCGCCAAGTGGAATGTAGACGTAATCACGGAACCATGTCGAGAGGCTAATATGCCAGCGACGCCAAAAATCAGTAATCGAGAGTGCCGAGTAGGGGCGATTAAAATTGGGCGGGTAGGTAAAGCCGATCATGTGGCCAATACCGATCGCCATATTCGAGTAGCCAGCAAAATCGTACAAAATTTGCAGACTGTAGCAAATAATTCCGAGCCAGGCGGCTGGTGCGGTGAGTTCTTGCGGGTTGGTGCCAAACACCGAGTCTGCCGCTGCCGCCACCGTATTGGCGATGAGTACTTTTTGCGCCAGGCCCAAAATAAACTGATGTAGCCCATGCCATAAACGCGCATTGTCGAGTGTGCGGTGTTTAATTTCGTGGGCGATTTGCTGATAGCGCACAATGGGCCCTGCGATCAATTGTGGAAACATGGCCTTATACATGAAAAAATTCCAAAAATTACTTTGTGCCGCGATGGTGCCACGGTACACATCGATCAAATAGGAAATACCTTGAAACGTAAAAAATGAAATTCCCAGTGGTAAAACAATTTCCGGTTGCGGAAAATGGGCATGCAATAGTTGATTCAAGCTGCTGGCGAAAAAGCCCAAATATTTGAAATAAACGAGCAAACCAAGGTTGGCGCTAATGCCAACACCCAAAATCCAACGGCCTGAGTGCGATTTTGGCTCCTCGTCGAGCCGCTGGTGTCGGGCTAAAAGAAAGCCAATGCCATAGTTAATCAGTGCCGAACATAGTAGTAATAGCACGAACCGTGGCTCACCCCAGGCATAGAAGATCAAACTTGCCAGCAGCAAAACCCCATTTTTCCATGGCAGAACATAATACAAGCCTAAAAAGAGTGGGAAAAAATAAAATAAAAAGGTGATTGAGCTGAACAACATAAAAAATGAGATGGATAATGGCTGGGTTGAGTGGGTAATAGCGTGAAACAGGCCGCCCGTTAAGCGATGATATTTTGATGTTGGGGGATTTTAGCACGGTTTGGCGCAAAAATAATACGTTCCGGGGATGGGCTTTCCTTATTCGGGGTTGCTGTATCTTTGGGTTTGG
>CAMBDR010000542.1 GCA_945864765.1 Janthinobacterium lividum
ATGGAGGTGTGCCTGCAAGTGCCCACCCTGAAAGGACAATTGGCTGAGTTGGGCATGGGCAGCGAGTTGCGTGAATACCTGACCCGTGAATATTTGATTTTATATACCTTTAATGAGCGTAGCGGCTATTTGCTCTCGATCAAACATCAACGTCAGGTGTCATTTGATTTTACTGCCCTGTGGGATCGTAACGGCTACCCGCTGGATGAAGTCCACCAGGGCAAATTATTGCTGCAGCAGGAGCGGGCAGTGTATGGCTAGCGCCGCTGCGTCAATTTCACGGGCAAGCAACTCGGGGCTATCGTAAAGACAAAGGTTTCTTCCACTTTGGCCCCGTCCTGCAGGTGAATATCAAAATTTTTCAATAACATCGAAATAATCATTTTCATTTCAGCCAGGGCCAAAAACCGACCGGGGCACAGGCGTGGTCCGCCACCAAAGGGAAACATCTTTTTGATCAAATCCGGCTCGGCCCCATCCAGCCAGCGCTGTGGCAAAAACTGCTCCGGTTCGGGGAAAATTTGCGCTTGCATTCCGGCACTACGCGTCAACACAAAAACCGGCGTGGCCGCCGCCACCAATGTATCACCTACCACCATCTCGTGCAGGCTTTCCAATGGCAACCAGGAGGCCACTGGCTTTAGCCGCATCGATTCATTCAGCGCCGCATCCAGCCACGGCAGTTGTTGCAGCATGCTGTAGTCGGGCAAGGTGGCACCGTCGCCAAACAAAGGGTCCAGTTCGGCACGAATCTGCTGCACCACTTGTGGCGCACCCGCCAGCAAATACACCAGCCATGCCGTGCTGTTGGCGGTGGTATCTTCCCCGGCAAATACCATGGTCATGGCATTGCCGCTGACGTGGCTATCATTAAAACCCGACCCCGGTTCATCGCGTGCCACCAGCAGTGCCTCCATCAAATTGGCAGGTTTTAAACGTCGCTCGGGTTGCTCATGCAATAATCTTCGGCATTGTTCGATATACCCGGCCACCTTTTGCTCAACCCGCGCCAGCGCTGCCTCAAATCGATAATCGGCAGGCAGACGAAAATAGCGCCAATACCTGATCGGGTTGGTCATGCGCCTTGCCACCGTTTCAAACAGGCTGTCAATGTCGTAGCGCATCGGGCTATTCAACTCTTCCACGCTGTTGATGTCTTGTCCGTAAGTAAATGCAATCGTGATATCCAGCGCAAACAATTTTAAGTCGCGCATCAAATCAATGGTTTGGCCGCTTTGCGCTGCGCGCAGCCAATACAGGCGCAGGCGTAGAAGCATGGCTTGCAGTTGTGGGAAAAAGCGCCGCACCACTTCCGGCGTGAAAGCGCGCATCACCAGTTTGCGCTGCATTTTCCAGTCTTCGCCCCCGGCGGTAAACAGCCCCTTGATACCACTTTCCTCGATAATTTGCTCCATGTCTGCCGCACGCCGAAAGCCCTCTGGCCGATCGCGCAGCAAGGTGGAAAAAAACGCCGGGTCGGCCAGTACCAAAGTCGGCTTGCCACTGATGTGGATTTTATAGGCCGGCCCGAATTCGCGCGCCCAGCGTTCCAGATCCAGATGAAACTGGCGTGGATTGATCTGATGCATATTGCCCAGCAAAGGCAAGGGTTTGGGGCCGGGCAAGTCGTGCAGGCGGTAGCGCCAGGCGGTGGAGGATTCGGACATGAGGGTTTTCCGTGCAAGAAATAGGGGTGGAAAATGAGCAAGAAGGATAGCAAGTTCAAGCACATCAATTGAAGAAGCATGTTATCACAATGCTGAACCGGGCAAACGGCTGAATTTCGGCGCATGCCTGCAAGGCCTTGATTATGATCGAAAGAAATTTTCCTGAGTTCAATTTTTCAACGCCTGCCAATTGTAAAATAAGGCTTTGGCATTGGCATTGGCATGCGATGCGGCCAAGAACAAACGATAGCCAGCTAAAATGGGTAAAACGGGTATATGACCAAGGTCAATACATTAATGCGTATCAACTTGTTGCGTTTTATGCAGCTGTGCTGGTTTGTCTGTGCTGCGCTACTGGTGCGAACCACTGGCCTGGCTGCGCCCGTGGTCAGCGATTTTGCCTTTGCCCAACCCCAGCTTGAAACCATTGGCGACACTGAATCGATTCCCGAAGGGGTGGTGACTGCCCTGGTGCAAGATGCCAACGGCTTTATCTGGATCGGCACCCATATGGGCTTGATTCGTTATGACGGCTATCGTTTTCGTAAATTTTCCCATCATCCCAATGATCCGGCTTCGCTTGCCGGGGATTATGTCTATACGCTATGGGCGGCCAGGGATGGGCGGGTTTGGCTTGGCACCTACAGCGACGGTCTGGCCGTGTTTGACCCCGCCAGCCAGCGCTTTGATCGTTTTACGCACGATGCAAAACAGCCTGACTCTTTATCCTCGAACCGGATTTGGGCGGTGGTGGGCGATGCAAACGGCGGGATCTGGGTTGCCACCGATCAGAGTCTGGACTATTTGCCGCCCAATGGCCGCACCTTTGTTCACTACCGCCAGGATGCAACACAAGCAGCTAGCCCGCCAGCCGGCTCAGTGCGCACCCTGCTGGTGAGCCGGGCTGGCCGCTTGTGGCTGGGAGGTGTGGGCGTCTTGCTGCAGTTGGCTGAAGACCGCACCCATTTTAAAACGCTGGATCATGGCCATTCGCTCAATGGCATGGAAGTGCGCAGCCTGTTTGAAGCGCAAGATGGCAAGCTCTGGGTGGGAACACGCAAACACGGCGCGGCTTGGCTGGAACCCGCGTCGGCCGCGTCCGCCAGTGCCGGGCGGCTACACTGGCTGGATTTGGATCAGACCGGGTCTGTTGCAAGCAAGACATTAACCCTGAGTCATGGCTGGATCAGCGGCATTGCGCAGGCCAAGCCGGATCAAATCTGGCTGGCAAGCTATGGTGGCGGAATCAATATCGTTGCCGCCAATGACGGCAGGGTGTTACAGCACTTGCGTCGCGACCAGGCCGTGCCTGGCAGTTTGGCGCTGGACTCCATCAAGCCGCTGCTGCTGGACAGGTCTGGTTTGTTGTGGATTGGCTCCTGGGGTGGTGGTTTGCAGCGTTTTAACACCAACAATGCCATGGTCAGGGTGTTGCGCCACCGCCCCGGTGTGGCAAGCGGTTTGAGTCACCCGAGTGTTACCAGTGTGCTGGAATTGGCCGATGGCAAGATCCTGTTTGGTACGGATGGCAATGGCATTGATATTTTTGACCGGGAACGTGGCCTCGTGGGCGGCTATCGCGTCGGGCCAGCGGGTGGTTTGCCCGACGGGGTCATTTCAACTCTGGCACAAACTGCCGATGGCAGCATTTGGGTCAGCACCCGCCAGGGCGCTACGTTGCGACGGCTTCCCGGTAGCGCGCGCTGGCAGGCAATCGCCACCTTGCCTTTGCAGCAGATCAGAAAATTCTTGCCCGCTCGCGATGGCAGCTTATGGGCGGCCACCAACCGGGGCATCGCACGATGGCGCGCCAGCGCAGATGCTACGGGTCGATTTGAAACAGGTCGATTTGAAACAGGTCGATTTGAAACATTGCCGGACGAATATGGCAAGCCGATGGACAGGGTGGTCAACACCCTGGCAGAAGATGGCCAGGGCCGCATTTGGGCGGGCAGTAATGACGGTTTATGGGTACTTGCGCCCGGCGCACAGGGCTGGCACGGCATACGGCACGAGCCGGGACGTTCGGATAGCCTGATTTCAGATGACATTGCCAGCTTGCTGGTGGACCGCCGTGGCAGTCTGTGGTTATCAACCGACAAGGGCCTGGAACGTATGCAGTACCAGGATGGCAAACCAGCGCGCTTTGAACATATCAACGCACGGCTGGGGCAAACCGAAAAGGGGCTGGGCGGAAATCTGTTGGAAGACCAGGCCGGGCGCATCTGGCTGCAACTGGCCGTGATCGACCCGATCAAAATGGCAATGACGCGATTGAGCAAAGCCGACGGCATTGATGCCGGTTCAACCTGGGCCTTGGCTCAAGGCCAAACCCGCGACGGCTTGCTGTTCTCGGGCGGCTCGCAAGGTGTGGTGATCATTAACCCGGCGCTGTTTCAGCCATGGTTGTATGCGCCACCGTTGGTGCTGACCGAACTCAAGATCAACGGCAAAGC
>CAMBDR010000543.1 GCA_945864765.1 Janthinobacterium lividum
GTCGAAAGCACTGTCGAAATGGGGCCGCTTGGCGTAAAATAGCGGCCTCATTCCATCTTGAACCGAATAAAATCATGAGTCTCCAATGCGGCATCGTCGGCTTGCCAAATGTCGGCAAATCCACCCTCTTCAATGCGTTGACCAAAGCAGGCATCGCGGCTGAAAACTATCCCTTTTGCACTATTGAACCCAATGTGGGCGTGGTTGAAGTACCGGACCCACGGCTAAAAGACCTGTCGGCGATTGTCAAACCTGAGCGCATCGTGAATGCGATTGTGGAGTTTGTTGACATCGCCGGCCTGGTGGCGGGGGCCTCCAAGGGCGAAGGTTTGGGCAACCAGTTTTTGGCGCACATTCGCGAAACTGATGCCATCGTCAACGTGGTGCGTTGTTTTGTAGATGATAACGTGATCCACGTGGCAGGCAAGGTCAGCCCGCTGGACGACATCGAAGTCATTCAAACCGAATTGGCGTTGGCCGATATGGGCACGGTCGAAAAAGCCATCCACCGCGAAAACAAAAAAGCCCGCTCCGGCGACAAGGATGCCGCCAAACTGGTGGCCTTGTTGGAGCGCATGATGCCGCACCTGAACGAAGCCAAGCCGGTGCGCGCCATGAAGCTGGACGCGGAAGAAATGTTATTGATCAAGCCACTATGCCTGATCACGGCCAAACCGGCCATGTATGTGGGCAATGTATCGGACAGTGGTTTCACCGACAACCCCTTGCTGGATCAACTGGCCGCCTACGCCGCCGAACAGCACGCCCCGATGGTCGCCATTTGCGCCTCGCTGGAAGCAGAAATTGCCGATCTGGACGATGACGACAAAGGCGCATTCCTGGCCGATATGGGCATGGCAGAGCCGGGGCTGGATCGTTTGATTCGCGCCGCGTATCAATTACTGGGTTTGCAAACCTATTTCACGGCGGGCGTGAAAGAAGGGCGCGCCTGGACCATTCATATCGGTGATACGGCACCGCAAGCGGCAGGCGTAATCCACACCGACTTCGAACGCGGCTTCATCCGCGCCCAAACCATTGCGTTTAACGATTTCGTGCAATATAAAGGCGAAACCGGGGCCAAGGAAGCGGGTAAGATGCGGGCCGAGGGCAAGGAATATGTGGTCAAGGATGGGGATGTGTTGAACTTTTTGTTTAATGTGTAAGTTCATTCTTGACATGACTGGGCTTCTGGCTTACCATTAATCCAGTTTTTATTAAAGGCTGAACGAGGCGCAAGCCTTCGGCAGCAAATCCTGGGGCCACGCAAGTGGCCTTAGTTGTTTTTGGGAGCGCCCCACAGGGCACGCAGGCAAATCAAAGCGCCTTGCCCATTTCTTTGATAAAGGCCGACACCTTTTCCTTATCGTAGCTATTTTTGCCGTTTTCCAGTCCACCGGTGTTGACTGATTGAATCACTTTGCCATCCGCACCCAATACCCAAAAATGTGGGTAGCCTTTGGCTTTGGGCAATTTGGCAAAAAATTCCTTGTTCGGGTTTTGGTCGCCGACATACACCTTCAGCAGCACAAAGGCTTGATCGCGTTCGGCTTTGGTATCCGGGTTATTATCCCAAAAGGTATTCAAAATCAGGCACCAGCGGCACCAGTCGCCGCCCGCCACGATCAGCACACGTTTATTTTCGGCTTTGGCCTGGGCCAGGGCAGTGGCCAGTGCCGCTTGGGCGTTGGCTGCGGGGTCATATCCTGCGTTGCCGCTGTTGTCGGCATGGCCGGGGACGGCGAGCAGGGCGAAAAGGCTAAAACAAAACAGGGTGAAGAGGGTGCGTAGTGGTTTCATGGTGGCAAAAAGTTAAATGAAAAAGTTAAGTGGGCTGGCATTGCCTGGTTGGTGCTCATCCAGGTCGTGATTATATTGCGTAAAGATAACGGTGCTGTGCAGCTTACCTTAATTTGTGGATATGGTCAAAAATCCACCGTCATGGTTTCAGATCCAAGCGCATCAGGGTAACGCTTTCGCCATTCACGCTGATTTGCTCCAGGTCAAACCAGCCAAAGCGCCGATACAGCGCTTGCTGGTCCGGGGTGTACAAATACAAGGCGGGCAAACCCAGTTGGCTGGCGTATGCGATGCAGGCGCGAATCAGCGCCGAACCTACACCTTGGCCGCGCTGTTGCGGGTGAATGAAGACTTCGCCCAGCCAGTGCTGTTTATCCTGATGTTGCTGATATTGCGCCAATTCGCGCAGCTTGATTGAGGCGGTGCCCAGCACCTGGTTTTGCGCTGATAGCGCGATCAAGGCGTATGGCAGCGTTGCCTCACTGGCGGCGTGTAGTAAGCGTGCTTCAATGGCCGCGATGGATGCCCACGGGGCGAATGCGTGCCATTCCTGGTGCATCAGATACGCCAGTTGCGGGATGTGTTGATGATGTTGCTTAAGGGGTTCGATGCGCATTGGTGACTTATTATTGGCTTCTATTTTGGCGGCGCATGTTACTTCTGACGTGGCTTTTGCACAGGTTGCTGGATATGTTGCTGGCGTTTGGCACAGTGTTCAATACAAAACCATGTTAATGAAGTCGTTGCATTAAAACGGCCGGGTCTCGCTGATTATGAAAAACGGCCAAGATAACAATTCTGCGAGATTCTGTTTGAAAGAATATGCGGTAAGGAAACCGATTGATATTGATATAGCGCACCCTTCCCTCAAGAATGGGCCAGGGTAAAGGATTATTGGCGATGAGCGCAACGCAACGGTCTATTTCGGCCAAAAATTCAAGTCCCAGCCCATCTCGTTTGTTTTCATACCAAGCACTTGCCGCCATTACCTCGGCATCGGCAAGCGGTTGAAACCTGACGGCCAATGTCATTTTTTAAAATTGGCTATCGCACGTGCTTTTACCTCTTCCCATGGCACCACATCATCAGGGTTGGCAAGATAAGCGGCCAAGCGGCGATCCAGTTCCGTTTTTTGTACTGCTGTGATGGGCGAAGTAGCGCCACGCTTAACAATGCCATTCCAAATCGCCTCAACCAATTCAATTTGCGCATCATTATCAAGCAGGCTTACTTGCTCCAAAAGATCGGTAACCATGTTTGCGTTCCTGTTGTCGTCGAACTGCGGGTAATTTTACCGCAATTGATTGATGATGGGGCGATACTGTGGGTGAGCTACTTTCTTTTACGGGTTGAATATAACTTTGGCTTGGGCTTAACGCCTCAATGGCCGCGATGAATGCCCACGGGGCGAAGGCGTGCCACTCCTGATGCATCAGGTGCGCCAGTTGCGGGATGTGTTGATGATGTTGGTTCAGGGGTTCGCTGCGCATTGGTTAGAAAGCCAGAAGCCCGATTCAATGAACCGGGCTTCTGAAAGACCTCTAAGGGTAAAATTTACTACAGGCCTCATGGGCAATGGGGGAAGTATGCCAAACTGCGCAGGCAATGTCAATTGGAGGAATAATTAATAGCCATATAGTTATTCAATGAGTTGTTTGAGGGGACTGCGCAGTTTTGGCGAATATTATCAAGTGCTGCTATCAATGAAAAAGTCGCCTTTTGCACGCCTTCTTTCGAAGGACCCTTCCCGTTGAGAAGGACGTGTGGCGACTGTGTTGCAGCTATCATACCCAAATGTAGGCGCGCCTGTCAACGATTTTCGCCCAAATTGATACTTGAAAACACACGGCTAACTTGCGTAAAATGATGCAGATTGGTAGAGCATATCGTTAGCAACAACCCATGTACAACCGGAGACAACCATGCCAGATAATGCAGAAATCACAGCACGCGAGCGCATGCACCAGGAAGTGAGGATGTTTTTTGAACAGATAGATGCACAGCTTGGTGACATGCCAGCGTCCGAAAAGATGCAACAACTCATCGCAAATGTTGCCGCAGGAAAGGGCCTGCCAGCCGACCTGGTGGCACGTTTCAAGGAATATACTGCATTGGTGGCGAAAGAATAATCGCACGTGCTTTTAACGCACCAGATCATCAGGGTTGGCAAGATAAGCATGAATAATGGGCCGATACTGTGGGTGCGCTACTTTCTTTTACGGTTTGAACATTCCTTTGACGTGGGCTTAATTTATAATCGTTGCGATCAGTGGTGATGGGCGAGTGAAAGGTGGCGGGTATGGATAGCGCAGGTG
>CAMBDR010000544.1 GCA_945864765.1 Janthinobacterium lividum
GGCTATCCGACCGGCGGGCATTACCTGCCGCTGCCTTCGCCCGAGTCAACCCATATCCGCGAATTATTGCACGATGCCGGGGTGATTTTGCGCGACCCGTATGCTGAGAAACCGTATTACGACGAGCGCTTTATTTTGCATGCGCCGGAAGAGCGTTTGTTATTTCAGGGCCAGTGGCAAGAGGGATTTATTCCCACCGAAGGGGTGAGCGCGGGTGAGTTGGCCGAGCACAAGCGCTTTTTTGCCGAAGTGGAGCGCTTGCGCGCCTTGCGTGGGCGTGATGGCAAGCGTATTTTTGTGTTTCCGACTGAATTGTCGTCGGATGATGCCGAGTTTGCTGCGCTGGATAAAATCAGTTTGAAGACTTGGCTGGAGCAAAATCATTATCAATCACCGACCTTGCACTGGTATCTGAACTACTGCTGCCGCGATGATTATGGCAGGCGCTATGATGAAATATCGGCCTGGGCGGGCTTGCATTATTATTGCAGCCGTTGGGGGCAGGCGGAGAATGCGGGTAATGGGGCGTGGTTGACCTGGCCCGATGGTTTGCACCCGCTGGCGCAGGCGCTGGATAAATTGGGCGGGCAAAGGCGGCGGCCGGGTACGGCGATTTCTTTGAAAACCGTGCAGGGTGGGGTGGAGGCGTTGTGCTTTACGCAGGAGGGTGGACACTTGCGTACCTTCCGCGTGCGGGCGCGGCGCGCCATCTGCGCCATGCCCTTGTATGTGGCGGCGCGGGTGGTGGACAATATCGGGCAATATGGGTTTAACCCGAAGCAGGATGTGCCGGTGTATGCGCCGTGGATGGTGGCCAACTTTTTAATGCGGCGTTTTCCTGAAGAATTGCCGCCAACGGAGGAGCATACGCACCATGTGCCGCTGTCGTGGGACAACGTGGTTTATCAGGAGCCGGGTTTGGGCTTTGTGGTTTCGACTCATCAGGATATACGCCAACAGCCACCCGCCAAAACTGTGTTTAGTTGTTATATTGCGCTGTCAGATCGTTCGGTGAAGCAGGCGCGCAAATGGATGGAACAAGCCGCGCCGCATGAGTTGCTGGAGTTGGCCAGCCGGGATTTGCGCACGGCCTACGGCATGCAGTTGGCGCGCTGTGTGGAGCGGGTGGATATTACCTTGCGCGGCCATGCGATGGCGGCACCGCTGCCGGGGTTTCGCAGCAATCCGGGTTTGCGCGCGTTGCGGCAGTTGGACGGGCCGATTGTGTTTGCGCATGCGGATTTGTCGGGGTTTTCGGTGTTTGAGGAGGCTGCTTGGTGGGGGTGTCGGGCGGCCAGGTTGGTTTTGGCGGGGTGATTTCTGCCATCTACCACACGAACGCGGGAACGACAATATGGGCAGCAATCATGTCCCGCATTAGCCTCTTATTGGCCATAACGGTCACTTCCCTACTGTTTGACGCTGAATTTCATGCTCAATTGATTGCGAGGTAGTACTCAACTGCCGACCAAAAATGGGCAAACATTCGCCTTGAAGCGCTGTAATTCAGCCTGGTTGTGCTGTAAGGATGGATGTTGCCAAGTAAGGTTGCCATTTGTCGATGGCACATTTGCAGGTTCCAGACAGTCCTCAAACAAGGCCGCACCGATTTTTTCAAAACTGTGTTTGTAAGCAAACTGGCGTTTTAATGTCTGAGGCTCGTCCCAGACACCAAGAACATAGACCCGTTCTGCGATAGTCGCTGGAATCCTGGTGCGAATTTCTGCAAGGCGATTTGAGTCTGTGTCGAAGTCCAGTACCACCAATAAATGAGCACACGAATACCTTTCCAAATG
This sequence comes from Janthinobacterium lividum, assembly GCA_945864765.1. Taxonomy (GTDB): domain Bacteria; phylum Pseudomonadota; class Gammaproteobacteria; order Burkholderiales; family Burkholderiaceae_D; genus CAMBDR01. The sequence continues at coordinate 1,797 of CAMBDR010000544.1, forward strand.
GCGGATTTCAGTGGAGCCCGGTTCGGTGATCTTTGCTTGTGCTTTTCGCCACCCATTGGCCCAATCAAGCATCCTGATTTTCATGTAGTTGATTTTCAAATGATCGACAAAGCCTTTTGCCAGCCGATGGTCGTCCTCATCCTCTGGCAGAATCAGTAAATGGGTTGCATGATAATTCATGATTATTCGTCCAGACTGCCAAGCAATAGCGCGTTAATTAAGCTACCATCCACTTGACTCTCATCAAGTATCTTGATTCTCGCTGGTTCCAAGCGACTTTTACGAGTAAGTAAAGCGCATTGCTCCAGTGGAAACCCCAAAATTGTTTGGGTATCGTGTGAGGTCACGATCAACTGCCCCCGTTCGGCAAAGGCCCGGCGCAAACTGGTAATCAGATGCTGTACTTCAGCCAGGGATACGTAATTGTCAGGTTCATCCCAGAAACATAGCAAGGGGCCATAACATTGATTTGCTGCAATGACCAAGGCAGCGGCAAAAAAACATTTTTCGCCATCAGACAAACAAGAAAACTCAATGTCGAAATTCTGCCCGTCAGCCTGAAAAGCCAAGCGCATGCCACGCTGGTTACGGCCCAATTGCTCAAAGATAATCCGATGAAATTCTGGTAAAAATTGCTTCAGGGTGTCGCTGATCAATCCATATGCTTCCGGGTACGTGGAATGCATGCCAAAAAACCAAGATCCCAGATTGGCCAAATTACGCTGTGGGAAAAGCGATCCGGTATCGCTGGCATCGCCCTGCATTTGCCCGGGGGAGGGTGCCAAAAGCACCATATGGGCAAGCCAGTGGGTAAACCTCCCGGCATCGTTTTTGATGTCACGTGGTTCAATCAAAGTTAGCCCCGCACTATGCCAATCCAGGGTAAATTGAGTGGTCTTCGGCATGGATACTACGCCCAGGTTGCGTTCAAAAACGGTTTTTTCGTTAATTTTAAACGCCTCCTCTGCCACGCGTATTCGTGTGAAGCTGGGGGGGCGGTCAAAAGCAATGCTGTAGTAATAAATGTCATTACCCAGTTTGACCTTTATTTCGATGCGCAAGGGTGTCTGCATGTTGCTGTATCCGAAATCAGAGTCAAGCAGCAAATCTTCAACCCGATTTTTTCCTTGCCCTAACTGCTGCAGGATCGCCAAAACTGCGCCAAGCGACGATTTGCCAGTACCATTTTTGCCAAGCAGCAAATGGTGATTGGAATCGTCGGGCGACCATTCGAAATTGGTCAGGCAGCGAAAGTTGTGCACATATAGCCGTTGCAGCATGGTTGATACTCCGATTGTCGATTTGGGGATTATAACGGGCTTTACAAATCCTCGACGATATTTCGCGAGTAGTTGTATGATGCCGGGGTTATTTTGCGCGACCCGTATGCTGAGAAACCGTATTACGATGAGCGCTTTATTTTGCATGCGCCGCTTTTGTGGGAAAACCTGCTCTACCAGGAGCAGGGTTGGGGCTTTGTGGTTTCGACCCATCAGGATATTCGCCAACAGCCGCCCGCCAAAACCGTGTTTAGTTGTTATATTGCGCTGTCGGATCGGTCGGTGAAGCAGGCGCGCAAATGGATGGAACAAGCCGCGCCGCATGAGTTGCTGGAGTTGGCCAGCCGGGATTTGCGCACGGCCTACGGCATGCAGTTGGCGAGCTGTGTGGAGCGGGTGGATATTACCTTGCGCGGCCATGCGATGGCGGCTCCGCTGCCTGGGTTTCGCAGCAATCCGGGCTTGCGCGCTTTGCGGCAGTTGGAAGGGCCGATTGTGTTTGCGCATGCGGATTTGTCGGGGTTTTCGGTGTTTGAGGAGGCGGCTTGGTGGGGGTGTCGGGCGGCCAGGTTGGTTTTGGCGGGGTGAGTTGGCTAACAAAAGGCGCAGGCATGCTGCGGGATCAGGACTTCGGCTGCGATGGCATTGCAGAATTGTTCGATGCCCTGTTCGGCGCGCGGCAAGTTTTCAATATAATCGGTGCCAAATTTGCTTAAGCCGTTCATGCTCATGAACAGGTGCGCCAATTCGTGCAACAAACTGAAAATCTGCCGGGTTTTGGTGCTGCTGTTGTTGAGGTAAATCAACGGGAAATGTTGATCCATCAGGCAAAAGCCGGAAATATCCGCTTGTTTGAACGGGCCTTTAACAATGAAGATGCCTGCATCCTCGATCATTTGCCGCCATTTTTTTAATGCCAGCTCATCGCTTTGCCATTGGGCTTGTTCTGCCATGTCCAAGCCCAAAAAGGCGCGGATGCTGGCCGCTTGCGCCACCACATTGTCGCCAGTGTGCAATGACACATGTTGCCA
>CAMBDR010000545.1 GCA_945864765.1 Janthinobacterium lividum
GTAAAGGTGGAAATGGCACTGCTCGCCAAACCGGGGGCGGATTCCACTCGCTGAGCACGCGGGGAAGTCTGCTTCAGGTCAATGCGCCATAAACCATCGGCCCCACCGACCCATAAAATCGTCCGGTCCAGGTAAATGGTTTCATATTCTGCCGAGGCCGCCATCGGTGCAAACTGCACCGCTTCAATTTTTTGACTCGCCACCTCCATGCTGAACAAGCCCCGGTTACTGACAAAATAAACCTTGCCCCGATATTGCTCGGAAAAGCCATGCACAATGCCCGTGCCGACCACCCGGCCATGCGGTTCGGGTAAAATCCGGCTCGCGGTGGCATCAATCCGGTTCAAGCCATCCTTACCCAAACCCAACCAAATTTCGCCATCCGGGCGCGCCGAAACCGAATACACATCGTTATTACTAATGCCAGAACTACCCGCAAACACATTCAGCAGCGCCGTTTGTTGTGGGTCAAAGCGATCAACCCCGAGCGGGGTGGCCAACCAGATCAAGCCGGAGCGGTCGCGTATCATATTCAACACCGAATTATCGGCCAGACTGCTGCGCCGCGCCGGATCATGCCGAATAGGGCGCGAGCGCCAGGTTTGCATATCGACTTCGAGCACGCCATCGCCCAAACTGCTCACCCACATAATGCCCGGTTTCACTTCATACATAAAGTGGCTCAGTGGCGAGCTGCTACTGCCAAACAAAGGCACGGGTGCGATGGCATCGGTATTGAGATCAAGTACAAACAAGCCTTGATTACGCGTGCCGACCCACAACCTGCCATCACTCCCAAGCGCCATCGTGCCGATATTGGCCGGTTCAGTCGATGCATGTGGCAGTTTGAAGCGCAACCAGGCCGAGGCCCCATTTTGCCGCGCCAGACCGTTACGCGTGGCAACCCATAAGCGCCCTTTGCCATCGCGCTTGATGGAGCGTACTTCGGCACCGGGCAAGCTGCGCGGGTCATTTTCCCGGCTTTGGATATGGCGCACCTTCCCGCTTGAGATGGTGAGATGAACCAGGCCAGTATGGGTGCCTATCCATAAACCGTCATCGCCATCATCACACATGGCCAGCACGGCCACCTTTTGTACCCCTTTGTCATTGAGCGGGATGCGGATAAATGAATCGGTTTGCGCATCATAGCGCGCCAAACCGCCTTCGTTGGTGCCAACCCACAAACGCCCACGCGAACCCAGATGCAAGCTATAGATATAGGTATCGGGCAAGCTGTGGACATCGTTGGCATCCGGCAAATAGTTACGAAACCGATAACCATCCCAACGCGCCAAACCACCTTGCGTACCCACCCAGATAAAACCGCTGGCATCTTGCGCCAAGGCGGTCGCCCCCAGATTGGGTAAGCCTTGCTCCTGGTTCAAGTGGCGAAAGACGGTATCGGCCAGCGGTGCCCAGCGCTCTGGCAAACCGCTGGCTTGGGTTGCACCAGCGGCAGCAGCAGTTGTAGCAGCAGCAGCAGCAGCGACAGATAATTGTGCGCACCCTGACAGGCAAAGCACATATACAAGCAAGCAACGGATAAATTGACCGAGGAAAGACACGATTTAATCACCCAATTCTTTAGCGGTGGCGCGGTTTTCCATTAAAATGCAGCCATACTCGGATGCCGCCACCTGGGTTTCTATCATCGCCAACAGGTTTTCTAGCAACATCAAGTCTCGCTCAGTTAAATTTTGCACCACTAAACGAGATAATGCATTACTCAAACGAACACTGACCTGATCCATACGGATATGTACATCGGCAATTCGGCTCTCTAAACTCATATTATTTCTCCGGTTTTTCTTATTGTATGCGAACTCACTGAGTATGGAACCATGGTAATGTCGAAAAGTAGCATAAGTGCAGAGTACAATGCACAGCAAATCCCTTTTTCTTATTCCCTGTCAAGATGGCACTTAAATCAATTATTTACAAAGCGGATCTGCAAATTGCAGATATGGATCGCAATTATTATCAGGAACACGCCCTCACGCTGGCGCGCCACCCTTCCGAGACCGATGAACGGATGATGGTGCGGCTAGTGGCCTTTGCACGCTATGCGCATGAGGCGCTGGTTTTTGCCAAAGGCTTGTCGGATGTGGAAGAACCGGATTTGTGGCAAAAAGATCTCACTGGCGCAATTCAATTGTGGATCGAAGTGGGCCAGCCGGATGAAAAACGCATTCTCAAAGCCTGTGGCCGGGCGGCGCAGGTGGTGGTGATCAGTTATGCCAGCAATAGCCCGATCTGGTGGAATGGGATAGGTTCACGCATCGAACGTAGTAAAAATCTGACAGTTTTGAATATTCCCCCGGAAACCAGCCGCGCACTGGAAAAAATGGCACAGCGCAATATGCAATTGCAATGCACAATACAGGACGGCCAAATCTGGTTGACCGCAGGCGATGCCACGGTACAAATCGATTTCCAAACCCTGAAAGCCCCGGATCAGGGTTATTAAGTTTATCATTAGCTCTTTTGATAGTTTTATTATTAAGTTCACGCAAGGATAGATTATGGCAGCGCAATATGATGTGATTGTGTTTGGCGCGACCAGCTTTGTCGGCCAAATTTTATGCCGCTACCTGATAGAGCAATTTGGCTTTAACAAAGGTTTGAAGTGGGCAGCGGCCGGACGTTCCCAGGCCAAACTGGAAGAAGTGCGCACAGCACTGGGCCCCAAGGCCAAAAAGCTGCCGCTACTGGTGGCCGATGCAGCCGACCCGGCAGCCTTACTGGCCTTATGCCAACAAACCAGGGTGGTGGTATCGACCGTGGGGCCGTATGCATTGTATGGTGAACCTTTGGTGAAAGTGTGTGCCGAAAGCGGCACCGATTATTGCGATTTAACCGGCGAAGTGCAGTGGATACGGCGTATGGTAGAGCGTTATGAAAGCGTGGCCCAACAATCGGGCGCGCGCATTGTGCATTGCTGTGGCTTTGATTCGATTCCCTCCGATATGGGCGTATTTTTTTTGCAACAGCAAGCCATGCAGCGCTGGCAGCAGCCCTGCACTTTGGTGAAGATGCGGGTCAAGGCCATCCGTGGCGGACCGTCCGGCGGCACCGCAGCCAGTTTAATCAATGTGGTGAAAGAAGCCAGTAAAGATGCGGCCTTGCGTAAAGAATTGGCCAATCCGTATTCCATTTGCCCGCCCAACCATGGTTTTACTACGCGCCAGGCGAATGTTCAAGCTGGCCAATATGATGGCGATTTTGGCGCATGGATTGCGCCCTTTGTGATGGCGGCGATTAATACCCGAGTGGTGCATCGCTCAAATGCCCTGATCGGTGGCGCTTACGGCAGCCATTTCCGTTATGACGAAGCCACTATCGTTGGGCGCGGCATCAAGGGCATGTTGGGCGCGCAAGTTATGGGCGCGGCCATGGCTGGCTTTATGCTGGCCAGCGCCTTACCCCCTTCGCGCTGGGCTTTGCAACGCTTTGTGTTACCCAAAGTGGGCGAAGGCCCCAGCCCTGCTGCGCAAGCAAAGGGATTTTTTGATTTGCGCTTTTTTGGCAAAACCGAGAGTGGCGAAACGCTGCGCGTGAAGGTGAAAGGCGACCGCGACCCTGGCTATGGCTCCACCGCCAAAATGCTGGGCCAAGCGGCAGCCTGCCTGGCGCTGGATTTTTCGAAACAAGATAAGGCGGGCGGCTTTTGGACGCCCTCCACCATGTTTGGGGAAAAATTGATTGAGCGCCTGACCCAGTTTGCTGGCCTGCAGTTTGAGGTCATCGGAAAATAAACCTGTTTCAACCAACCACTTATTTTATTCATCATGTTATTACTCTCGCGCCGCAACTTTCTTTTGTCTTTAGGCATGTTGCCATTGCGGTCGCTGGCGCAAACGCCGCGTCCCATCCCGGTTTTTTGTGATGAAGCGACCCAAAGCAATAGCAAACACAGCGCCAGCGCGCAACTCTCACGCATGTTCGCCTATATGCGTGAAAAAACGGGCCTCCCCCTGCAAGAACAATTTGTCACCTGGAAGCGTGCTCTGGCCAAAAGCCGTGATGGGGAAGGCCTGGTTTTTGGCATTTCCAAAACACCGGAGCGCTTGAAATACTATTATTTCTCCGATCCC
>CAMBDR010000546.1 GCA_945864765.1 Janthinobacterium lividum
GGTACCACCCGCTGTCACCGAACCGGTAACCGCCACCCCGCAAGTACCCGTGCCACCACCGCCGCCCGTACCACCAATATTAAAGGCCGTACCATCAAAACTGAAGGTGATCGCGCTGCCCGGAAAAGCCTGCGCATACGCCGTATTAAAGTCCCGCGTGAACTGGGTTAATTGCTGCGCCGTAGAGGGGGTATTGATGACGCTTTGCAAGGTCGCATTATTGATTTGCAGATATTTGGACATACTCGCCAATACCTTGCCATAGTCGTTCATGCTGCCCGTCACGGCAGGCATGGCGGTCGTCAGGTTGACACCGCTCAGCTTAAACTGATTGGCAATATTGGTCGCCATGGCATTGTAGTTGGCCGCCGTTACGGCGGTGCCGGCATTGCTGAAGGCATAGGTGTAGGCCATGCTGGTTAATGGCGTCACCACACCCGTCACCTGGCTCCCCGTCACGGTCAGTACCGCTTTTAAGGGCGCAGTTAATGGAGTTGTGCGATTGGTTGCTTCATCCGTATACGTGCCGCCACTGGCTTCAATTACCACCTCGCCGCTGAAAGTGGCATTGAACGTGTAGTTGCCGTTGGCATCGGTGGTGGCTGTGCCAAGTACCGCACCCGTCGTCGCATTTTTAAAGGTCACCGTCGCACCCGACACATTACCTTTGACTACAGCCCCACTAATAGTTGTTGACGTTCCACCACCGCCACCACTGACAGCAGGGGTGCTACCGCCACCGCCACCGCAGGAAGTCAGGATCAATACAATGGGAATAGCCGCCCAGGCAGCCAGAAAATTTGCACGCATGACATACTCCAATCACTTAAAATTGAATCTGTGGATTCTCATAAGCAAACCAATAACTATTTTTTATGGCGAATGCAGTCAAAACAGCTTGGCACGGCGAGAGAGTTGGTTTTTCAATCGAATTTTACTGAATATCACCTTAGCCCGAGCAAAGGGCCATTACACACTAGTAGGCAAATGGCGCTGTGTCAAGGGAAATCGCGTTAAATTTCAGCCCCCAACAGCTCAAGCGCGGCTTGCGCCGCCACCCGCCCCTCATCGGTTGGCACCAGCCACACTTCGACCGCGCTGCCATCCGCATGCAGCGCTTGCACCTGGCTGCCATCCGCCGCGCTGTTTTTAGCCTGATCCAGTTGCACACCCAAAAAACCCAAAGCCAGGCACACCTGTTGCCGCAATACAACATCATGCTCACCAATACCGGCGCTAAAGCTCAAGATATCGATGCCGCCCATGTCCGCCACCAGCGCGCCCGCCTCGTGCACCACGCGCGCCGCGAACATGCGTAGCGCGAGCTGCGCCTCGGGCGCGTCACTCTGGCGCAGGCGGCGCATGTCCGCCGTGATGCCGGATACACCCAATAAGCCGCTGCGCTTATATAAAGTGTCTTGCAATTGCTCAGCACTCCAGCCCTGCGCCAACAAATGCAAGATCACACCTGGGTCGAGCGCGCCACAGCGGCTGCCCATCATCAAACCATCCAGGGTAGAAAAACCCATGGTGGTGGCGCAACTGGCACCCTCCACCGTGGCGCACAAACTGGCCCCATTGCCCAAATGCGCCATCAACACCCGCCCCTTGGCGCGCGGGGACACGGCTTGTAAACTCTGGCTAATCGATTGATACGACAAACCATGAAAACCATAGCGCCGTATGCCCTGCTGGCTCAACGCCTGCGGCAAGGCAAAACGGTACTCCACTTCCGGCAAACTGGCATGAAACGCCGTATCAAAACAGGCTATTTGCGGCAACTGCGGAAAAAAGCGCATGAAGGCATCGATTCCGGCAATATTATGTGGTTGGTGCAAGGGGGCCAAGGGTTGCAGGCTACGCAGTTTTTCCAGCACGGCGGCATCTACCTGTACCGCTTCACGGAATAATTCACCGCCATGCACCACCCGGTGTACCACCGCGCGCAAAGCGCCCAGCGTGGGCCAACTGTGCAGTAGCGTTTGCAGGGCCGCCAAGGCGATGTCGAATGGGTCAGCCGAATCAGCGCCAGCCGCCAGTTTTTGCTGCGCCAGCCCGTGCTCACCATGCCAGCTCAAACTCAGCTCGCCGCCCGGCTCCAAGCCCTCAATTTGCCCCAGCAAACTGGCCGCCTGCGCCACACCCGCCTGCACCGGATGCAGCGCAAACTTGAGCGACGAAGACCCCGCATTAATCGATAAAATGCTGGCCAAATCGCTCATGGCGGGGTTTTCCGGTTATGGTGCGCAATCACTTTGGCCAACAAAGCCGACGCGGTGCGCGCATTGGCACCATCGGCGCGGCTGGTTAAGGCAATCGGCACTTTGGCACCCAATACGATGCCCGATACCGTGGCCCCGGCCAAATATTCCAACTGCTTGCACATGATATTGCCCGACTCCAGATCCGGCATCACCAAAATATCGGCATCACCCGCCACGTCAGACTCAATTTCCTTGATGCGCGCCGCTTCGGCAGAAATGGCATTGTCAAATGCCAGCGGCCCATCCAGCAAGCCGCCGATAATTTGCCCGCGCTGCGCCATTTTGCACAGGGCCGCCGCATCCAGGGTGGAAGGAATGGTTGGCGTGACGGTTTCGACTGCCGATAAAATCGCCACTTTGGGGGTGAGAATGCCCATGACCCGTGCAAAATCAATGGCGTTTTGGATGATGTCAGCTTTTTCTGCCAGATTAGGGCGGATATTCAAGGCCGCATCGGTAATGAGCAAAGGTTTGTAATAGCTTGGCACGTCAAAGCGAAACACATGCGACATGCGGGTTTTGGTGCGCAAGGCGGGGGTATTGACGATGGAGTGCATCATTTCTTCGGTATGCAAGCTGCCTTTCATCAAGGCTTCCACCTGCTTATTGGCCGCCATTTCAGCGGCCCGCACCGAAGCGGCGTGGCTGTGCGGCACCGATTCGATTTGGATGCCATGCAAATCAATCCCCAAACTCTCGGCCAATTCACGCAAGCGCGCTTCCGGCCCGATCAATACCGGGTCAATCAAACCGCGCCGCACCGATTCAAACGCGCTTTGTAGCGACACCACATCACAGGGGTGTACAATGCCGCAGCGCACCGGGCTTAAATCTTCGCCCAAACTGAGTAAATGCTGCAAGTGCGCTTCGGGGTCGAATAATTGAATATGCGGCGCTTGCACTGCAGGCAGGCGCACTTTTTTCAATGGTGCCAACACCCGCGCCATGCCATATAACACCCGGTTTTGATGTTGATTGACGACCTGGCAATCGAGTTCAACATGTTTTTTCTGATCATCCTTGTTACTCACGGTGACGGTGACGGTGAGCGTATCGCCCACCCGCACTGGCAGGCAAAAGTGCAGCGCCTGCTCCAAGTATATTGTGCCCGGCCCCGGAAAAACCGTGCCCAGCAGGGCAGAAATTAATGCGCCACCCCACATGCCGTGGGCGATAATGCCATGAAACAGGGTGGTGTCGGCATATTCGGAATCAAGATGGGCGGGATTGGTGTCGCCCGAAACGGCGGCGAAGGCACGGATATCATCCAGACTGAGGGTGCGCACGGTGCGCGCACTTTGGCCAATTTTGATATCGGCATACACCGTATTTTCCAAAAAGGCTTGGTTGGCAATCGAATTCATAAGGTCTTTCGTTTGGTTAACTTGTTGTCTTGCGACCGAATTGTAATCGACGTAGATGTCAGATTGATGTCGGTTTTGTGATGCAATGCAGCATATACTAACTTAGTGTGGCGCAGTTTGCGCTAAATCAAGCAAAATATCGCTTTGTCTATTGCTGGCCAAGCTTTACAATACGGGACACCCGATTTTTTACCCACTTAGTTGCCCACTTAGTTGCCCACTTATTTGCTCACTTCTTGCCCAAACCAGCCCATGACCGAAACCACCCGCCTTGCCAAACGTGTTGCCACGCAATTTTCTTGTTCCCGCAATGAAGCCGAGCAATATTTTGCCGGCGGTTGGGTGTTGGTGGATGGGGTGGTGGTGGAAGAAGCCGGTTTTCGGATTGCGCCTGAGCAAGTATTGGCACTTTCTGCCGACGCTACCCTGGTGCCGCTCGCGCCGGTCACCATTTTGTTGCAT
>CAMBDR010000547.1 GCA_945864765.1 Janthinobacterium lividum
AGCAAGGCATCATCAAACATGGCATAGCTTAAACGCCCGCCACCGCCGCTATTGCCCATTTCGCGCAAGCCATTTTGCTCGACAATCACGGTCAGCGAAACCCGTACCAGCGGCCGGATATCGGCTGCCATCACGCCATCGCTACGGGCCACCAAAATCACATCATATTCCGCCGCCAAACCCGCCATCACTTGCACCACCCGTGGGTCTTTGGCACGCGCCATTTTTTCCAGCCGCTCCAGCAGTGCCACTTTGGCGGTGGCATCGAGCGAAGCCAGCGGGTCGTGTGGCAAATACAGCGAACGGCCACCCGAGGTTTGCATCTGGCGTGCCAGCTTGATTTTGCCTGCGCCCTGGCGCGCAATGGTGCGGGTGGCTTCGGCCGCTTCCAGCAAAGCGGCTTCGGAAATTTCGTCCGAATACGAGAAGGCGGTTTTATCCCCCACCACCGCGCGCACCCCTACCCCTTGATCAATCGAAAAATTGCCGGTTTTGACGATGCCTTCTTCCAGACTCCAGCTCTCACTTTTGGTGAATTGGAAATACAGGTCGGCATAATCGACTTTATGCACAAACATGGTGCCCATGGCGCGCAGCAAATGGCTTTCATCCAGACCAAAGGGCGTCAACAATACGTCACGGGCCAAACCGAGGGTGCTTAAATTGGGTTCAAAAGGGATCATGGCAGGGCCTTATTTTCAATGAGTCAATAGTTCAATGGGTCAATGGTTTAAAAATAGATATTTACAGCTTGCGATGCTTAAGCGCTGGCAAGTTTTCGCGCACCTGGGCCATATAATCGAGATCCAGTTCTGCCGTGACCACGCCTTCGCCTTCCGGCAAGACGGCCAGCATCTTGCCCCAGGGGTCGATGATCATGCTATGGCCCCAGGTGCGGCGGCCGTTCACATGGGTGCCACCCTGGGCGGACGCCAACAAATAGCACTGGTTTTCAATCGCCCGCGCGCGTAGCAAGATTTCCCAATGCGCTTGCCCTGTAGTATAGGTAAACGCGGCCGGCAATACCAACAACGTGCAACTCCCCAGGGCGCGAAACAATTCGGGAAAGCGTAAATCATAGCAAACCGACAAGCCAACCTGACCAAACGGCAAGGCCACGCTCGCCACTTCGCAGCCCGGCACGATGGTGCGTGATTCATCATAAGACTCGCTGCCTTTGGTAAAGCCAAACAAATGAATTTTATCGTAGCGTGCCGCCAACTGCCCTTCCGGGTTATACACCAGCGTGGTATTGAACACTTTACCGCCCTCGGCCGCCATCGGTAAGGTGCCGCCGATTAACCAGACGTTGTGCTGGCGCGCCATACTGGCCATAAAAGATTGAATCACCCCGCCTTCAGGCAGTTCGCCATGCGCGATTTTGTCTTCTTCATTCATCCCCATCAAGGCCCAATATTCGGGCAATACCACCAAAGCCGCGCCTTGCTGCGCCGCTTGCTTGATTAAATGGCCCGCCGTGGCGATATTTTGCGCCACATCCGGGGTCGATACCATTTGCACGGCGGCGACTTTGGGATTTTGCATCAAGGTACTCATTTTGCTCCTTTGCTCAATTTTGCTCAATTTTGCTCAATTTTTCTCAGTTTGACTCAGTTTGCCTGAACTGCGTCGATATTCACTGTTGGCAGCTTGCCATCGAGCTTGCTGACGTTGGGGTCTTTCCAGGTGCCGCTAACCTGGTACTGGAAAGTCAAGACCTTCATCACCGGATTTTTCAAAAATAATTGCGCCAAAAAGGTGCCCAAACCAATCACCGGGTTCACTGCCAAAGCATACACTACCGAAGCGGTGCCGACGTTAAAATCGGGAATCACCACCACCCGCAGGCTTTGGGTTTCTTTGGCAATATCGGCACTACCCTCCATTAATACGGTGGCACTCACCCCGCGCATTTTCAAGCTGTCGGTATAAATCACGCCCTGCTTCACCACGGCTTGCGCGGTAATCGAATCAAAGGCAAAGCCTTCAGAAAAAACATCATGAAAATCGAGCTTGAGCAAACGCGGCAAAGCCTGCAAACTCAATACCCCCAATAATTTGGCCGCCCCCGGTTCCACCTTCAAAAACTGTCCGGCACCAACACTCATACTCAGCTTGCCCGACAAACTGGGCACATCCAGCGCAAAGGGCAAGCCTTTCCAGGTAATATCGCCTTCCATTTTACCCTTACCGGCGCGCAATACGTTGGCATTGCCAAAGCGCTCCAATAATTTACCGGCATCATGAATCGTCAGCACATACGCCAATTGGGTGGTATTGTCATCGTCCTTGGTCAGCCACTTGCCACTGGCTTTGAGTTCGGCATCGGGGTTTTGCAAAGTGAGCTGTTTGATTTGCCATTCGCGCCCCTGGGCTGAGCGCACATTTTCTGCCTGCAACTCCAAACGCCCGAGTTTTTTATTCAACAACTCGAAATTATCCGCCACCACATCCAGCGCCGGGATGGTGGTGGCTGCGCTTTTACCTTCCAAAATATCGCTCACATCGGCCGCCACCGATTCCGGCACCACCAATTGCGACAAGCGCGCCGTGACCTTACCCAGGCCCCCACCAGCATGGTCCCAGGTGAGGTAGCCGGATACCTGATTCGAATCCATATTGGCGTGCCAGATATTTTTTTGCCGCTGGGCACCGACCACCACGTTTTCCAATTTTTTACCCAGGATCGATAATTCATTGGCTTGTGCCGACATCCGGTCGGCATCAAAATATTGGCCGACACCGTCGGCCTCGGTAGCCGCCGCCTCAGCGGTCACCGCAGCCACATCACTGGTGCCGGCAATATAACTGCTCACATTGCGCCAAGCATCAACATTCAACTCGCGCATATTCAGATTCATTTGCAAGCCGGCATCCGGTTCAGGCACCGCCTGATTGACCCCGATGCCGCCGCGCACCAAGCGCCAAGGGCCAGTTTTACTTTTCTGCCGCCAATAATGGGCGCGGATGGCTGGCCCCAAACTGATTTTCAATTCATCGCGCCAGCCAGCAATCTCATCCGCTGCGCCCCCCACCAGTTGCAGCCGCAAAGGCCAGTTTTCGCTGGCGGCTTTTTTAACCGGTTGCGGGAAATTGAATGCCACACCCTGTAAATTGGATTCCACTTGCAAATCGAAATTACGTTTCTTGATGTTCAGGATGGCACCAAAACGGGTATTGCCTTGAATATGTTCGGCAAAGCGTTGCATGCTCGCCTGCGGGTAGGCGCGTTGCAAACCTTCGCTACTGACTTGCCCGACCGCGCGCAATTGCACCCCGCTTTCACGGGTCGAGCCCCCCGTCACCACAATCGGGCCACCCGCAAATTGCCCATTCACCCCAATCAAATTAAAGCCGCGCTCAGAAAACTCCAGCTTACCATTGGTTTGACTAAAGGCAGGCAGCAAGGCTTGCAAGACAATATCATTACCTGCAAACTGTACGCTGCCTTGCACTTTGTTATCCTGCAAACGGGCCAGTGGCAAGGTAAACTTGAGCGCCAACTTGGCCGGGCCAGTGGCGCGCGCCTCTTCGGTAAAATTGCCGATCCAATCCACCACCGGGCTCATATTCACATATTGCAGCATATCAGCCAAGTTACCAAAGGCACTGCCATCAATTTCAAGCACCCCATCTTTGGACATGAGATCGGGAATAATCGCCGACACGCGCTTGAGATCAACCCCATTGGTTTTGGCGGTATCGGCAAAAATGCTCATGCGCGAGCGCTCAAACACAAAATTGCCTTGAATCTCGTCGATCACCGGCCACAAGGGAGTTTTGCCATCTTTGGCATTCACATTGGGCAGAAAATTCAAGCGCCCCTGCGCCATCCGCCCCGCTACCCGAAATTCACCTTTTTTATCGTTACCACCCTCGCTGCGAAATGGAAAATAACGCATATCGCCCTTGAGTTTTAATTGCACCTCATCAAGCTTACCCGCTTCCAGCGCCCCGCTTAGCCAACGCCGCAGCGGTGGGGGTGTTTTCAATGGCAAAAAATGATCGATGCGGCTTACATCAACATTGGAAAAACTGGCGCTAATATCAGTGCTGCCCAAAGTAGGGCCTTTTTGGTTTTTGGCCGGCA
>CAMBDR010000548.1 GCA_945864765.1 Janthinobacterium lividum
ATCCGCCTTGGTTTGCGCGCCTTCCCGTATCAACACATCGGCCAATTCCAGATAACTTGCGCCGCTGGCGGCATCATCGCCATCCTTATGCCCGGTAAGCGTCATCGCCGAAGCAAAATGCAAGCGCCGATTGCCGCCAATGCGATCAAAGCGCTTCACAATAAACGTATGAAATGCGCTGCCAAAGCGCCGCCCTTGTGCATCCGCCACGCGCAAGCCGCACTTAACCGCCAGCGTATGCACCAGCAACTCCCACGCGCCCACATTGCGCTCATCGCGCGCGCTGGGGAATTTTGCTATCCACAAATCACCCGCCGGATCAACCACACTCGCCTTGGGCCGCGCGCCGCCCAAAGAGCCACCGGGCGCAATCAGCATGCGCAACCAAGCATCCCCTTGCTCGGCCACGTTATCGATGTCTTTTTCCATGGCCAGGCTGGCCGCCTCCAGCTCACGCAGGGCCACAAAGGGCGGCGCGGCTTCATTGTCGCGGTTATCGAGAAAAGGCCCTGCATCATCAAGCTTAAAACGCAGCGCCCCCACCCGAAACGGATCATGCACACCCAGCAAATAGTCTGATTCGGTCAAGCGCATGGCGCGGCTGAGCGTGCCGGCGCGTTTCTCGCGCTCCAGCCGCCGATCCATTAACTTGCGCCCCCAACGATCCGGGCTGCCATCAGAAAACAGGCCGAAGGTGGGATGGCTTTGGTCGGGATACTGCGCCCCTTCAAACAGATGCAAACGCGGATCAAGCGCGGTCTTTTTCAAGTGCGCATGGTTGATGGCAGTTTGCTCGAATTCAAACTCAAAAAGATCGCGGCCAGCGCCCGCGCGGGCGTGCAAAAAGCCAAGCCGCAAGGCTTTTGGCAGACCATCCCAATCGGCGTAGACCGCAATGTGTTTGTTATTCAGGCTCATTTTTTTCGTCCAGGTTTGGGTGTGGCTTGATCCAGCAAAGCGGCCAACCCGGCAGAGCTGAAACCGTCTTCGCCCAAACCATTGGCGTCATCCACGGCTCTCACTTCATAGGGTTGCACATCTTGCCGAACTTGCCTGGTTGCGGGTGGCGGCTGCAATTGATCCGCTGTTTTGTAAAATACCTCCCGGCTTTTGGCTTTGGGCAAGCGCGAATCCTGTAGCCCGCGCCCCACGGCATCTTCCTTGGCCAGCAAATCCAGATCCCGATCAATGCCCAGCACCTGCATCACCGCCAGATAAGCGCCCATGGTCACGCCCGAGCCACCGCGCTCCAGGCTGCGCAAGGTCATCGCCGTCATTCCGGCGCGCTCGGCCACTTGTTTGGCGGTCAACTTCCGCCGCAGCCGGGCAAGGCGCAAGCGCTCACCCAAGCGCACCAGAAGGGCTTCGCTGGATGGTAGGAGGGGAGCTGTTTTCTTCGCCATGATGCTAATATTCTTTCATTTTTGCCAGATAAAATAAAAAATAACGACATTATTTTTTTATTCGAATGAATTTACCCAAGCAAGCGCTGTCAATGCATCAGCTATACGGGCAATTTCAATCATGATAGTGGCGTTATTATAGACTTTAATCTTGATAATGGCAATAATATTAGCGTTATTTTTGAAAAAGCCCGCTCGCGCTGGCTCGCGAGCGGGCTTACTTTCATCAACCCGACATCAACCCGACATTAGCCCTGCAAGGCCGCGCGCACCTGCGGCAACAGTTCTTCGCGCCGTTTGGCGCGTACCCGGATGTTGGCCGCCACCCGGGCCGCCACCTTTTGGCCTTCGGCACTCAGGTTTTGCTTGGCCCAGGTTTCCAGCAAGCTGGCATGTTCCACCTTGCTGGATGCGCCAAAAATGTTGGGCAAAACCTGATTGCTGTCGTTGGTGTCAATCACCTTGGCCAGGGCTTCGCGGTTTTTCATGGCAAATTCCCAGGTTTGCTCAATATGCTGGTCTTGCGCCGCCATCGGTAGCAAACCCATCACGATGTGCGCTGGTAAATCCGCATCAAACACCATGGGCAGCGTGCGCGCGGTCAGTTTGTCGTCTTTTGCGCTGGCCATGGCCCGCATGTAGCGGTTGACCTCTTCCGTGGTCTTGGCTTTTTTCATTAAACCATGCAAGCTGTCCCAGGTGGCTTGATCAGCATAGCGGCCTGCCACGCGGATCACAAAATCCAACGAAGAAGCCTGCACACTGGCGGGGTTTTGCACAAAGCGGGCAAATTCGCTGCGTGCCCTGGCGATGGCGCTGGGGTCGCCAATTTCGGCCAGCACGTTCGACAAGCCTACGCGCATCTCTTTGGCTTCAACCGATTCGCCCGGTTTTGCATCCCAACCCAATTGTTCCAGGCGCGGTTTGGCCAGTTTGGCCAGGTATTGATGCATTTTCGGTTGTTCCGGCTCACCTTGCAAGGCTTTGTCGATGCCGAGTAATTTTGTGAGCGTGGTGGCCCAAATCGCGGCGCGTGGTTCGTCCTTTAAGTGCTGTGCCAGGGTTAAAAAACTGGTCAGCGGCAGTTTGTCGGCTTGTACCAGCGCCCAGGTGTCGTTCACCAGTTTGATGCGGGCCGACTCGGGCAGGCTGGCATAGTGTTGCGTGAGTTGTTGCAAGCCCTTGGCATCGTATTGCACCCGATAGTAACCCACACTGTCGGGGTCCACCACCAGCGGCGCGCTGCAGCCGGGGCGTACCACGGTTTTGCTGGCACTGTCGAGCAATACATAATCGGCCTTGCCAGCTTTGCCAGCCTTACCAGCCAACTCACCCAGCATTACCGGCACTGACCACAGCACCGGGTCAGGCACGCTGCCATCGACCCGGAATGATTGTTGCGTCAGGGTGATGCTACGCTGGCCGTTTTTACAGCTTTGGCTGACCTGCACCAGCGGGAAGCCCGGTTGCGTGGTCCATTGCTGGGCCAGTTTGCCCACTGGTTTGCCTGAAGCCTGCTCCAGCGCGGCCCACAAATCGGCGCTGGTAGTGTTGGAATACTGATGTTTGGCCATGTAGCTCTGAATCCCGCGCTGGAAGGTGGCTTCACCCAAATAGGCTTCCAGCATGCGCAAAAAGGCTTCGCTCTTGTTGTAGGTGATGTTGTCAAACGCGCCTTCGGCCTGTGCTTCGTTGTCGATTTGTTTTTGAATTGGATGCGTGGTTTTGCGTGCGTCGCGGTTCATCACTGAATCACGCTCGTTGGTACTGGCCAAAACGGTGCGCCATTCCGGGTGAAAATGCGCCACCGCCTTGGAACCCATCCAACTGGCAAAGCCTTCGTTGAGCCACAAATTGTCCCACCATGCCATGGTCACTAAATCGCCAAACCACATATGCGCGGTTTCATGTGCATTCACGGTGAAGCTCATTTGTCTGGTTGATTCCGTGCTCTTTTGCGGGTCATATAGCAACGTGAATTCGTTATAGACGATGCCGCCCCAGTTTTCCATTGCCCCGCTAAAGCCGCCCGGTACGGCAATATGGTCGAGTTTGGCCAGCGGATAAGGTACGCCAAAATAATGGTTGTAATAGCCCAGCAATTGCTTGGACGATTTCAGTGCAAATGCGGTGCTGGCTTGCTTGCCCTTGGTGGTGACGATGCCGATTTCCACCCCGTCTTGCGTAGCACTGACGCGCTCGGTTTCACCCGCTGTCAACACCACCAGATAGCTGGACATTTTCGGCGTCAGGCCAAAGCTGATGCGCTGCAAGCCATTCTCCAGCTGTTCTTGCTTTTCGACGGCGCTGTTGGAATAGGCGTTGAACGAGGCGGGTACATCCATCGACAGTTTAAAGGTTGCGCGAAAAGATGGCTCGTCCCAAAGCGGCAGCATGCGCCGTGCGGCGGTGGGTTCCATATTGGTGGCGAGCATGGTTTTGTCTTGCTCGCCTTCTTTGTATTTGATGGCGTATAAGCCTTTGCTGTTGCGGTTGATGGTACCGTGAAAGCTCAATGTCAGCTCATAATTTCCGGGGGCCAGTTCTTGCGCCAGTTCAAAGCGCAGCAATTGTTTTTCTTTATCGATGAGTGGGGTGAGTGCTTGCGAACCAAGCTGCTTGCCCGAGAGGCTGGCCGCATCAATTTCCAGCTCCGCCACGTTCAAAACGATTTGGCGGGT
>CAMBDR010000549.1 GCA_945864765.1 Janthinobacterium lividum
CATTGAAAATTAAACCCGCCCAACCAGCCCGTCACATCCATCGCTTCACCAATAAAATGCAGGCCCGGCACCTTGTTCGCCATCATGCTTTGCTGCGACAATTCTTTGGTATCCACCCCGCCGCGCGTCACTTCGGCTTTTTTATACCCTTCCGAGCCATTGGGCACAATGCGCCAACGGTTGATTGATTCGCCCAGCGCGCGCAAGGTTTTATCCTGCATATCCGCCAGCTTGGCATCCTGCGCAAAACCATACGCCGTACACCAACCCTCGGCCAGGCTTTTCGGCAACCACTGCCCCAACACATTGGCCAGATTTTGTTTGCTGCTGGTTTTATGCTCCAGCAGCGCTTGCGTCACATCCAGCTCCGGCAGCAGATTGAGCGTGATCGCTTCGCCGCTTTGCCAAAAACTAGAGATTTGCAAAATCGCCGGGCCGGACAAACCCCGGTGGGTAAATAGCAAATCTTCGCGGAAAAAGCCGCGCTGCTTTTTGATGCCGGTTTCCACTTCCACTTCCAGCGCAATCCCGGCCAGCGGCACAAAGTTTTGCCAACTGGCTGCATCAAAGGTCAGCGGCACCAGGGCAGGGCGCGGCTCGATAATTTTCAAATCAAACTGGCGCGCAATTTTATAGGCAAAATCAGTCGCACCAATCGCCGGAATCGATAAGCCACCGGTAGCAATCACCAAACTGGTGCTGGTGATTTCACCCTCGCTGGTTTCCAGCCGAAAGCCGCCATCGGCAGTCTTGCCCACCGCCAGCACCTGGCACGGCATGCGCCACGCCACGCCGCCCGCATCGCATTCCGCTTTTAACATGCGGATGATGTCTTCGGCCGAATGGTCGCAAAACAATTGGCCTTTATGCTTTTCATGATACGCAATGCCGTAGCGCTTCATCAGCGCCAAAAAATCTTGCGGCGTATAGCGTGCCAGCGCGCTTTTGCAAAAATGCGGATTTTGCGACAGAAAGTTTTGCGGCCCGGTATGCAAATTGGTGAAGTTACAGCGCCCACCGCCAGAAATACGAATCTTCTCGGCCAGCTTTTTGGCGTGGTCAATCAACACCACGCGCTGCCCACGTTGCGCCGCCACCGCTGCACACATCATGCCAGCGGCCCCGGCACCGATTACGGCGACATCAAATAAGGGCGGCATTAAGCAACTCCAAAGCCTGACGCAGTTTTTGGTCGTCCATTTCCAGCAGCGTATCGCCGATAGTCCATTCAAACATGCAGTAGCCGGGCAGGGCGGTATCATTGGGTTGGCCGAACAGCCAGATGCCATGTTCGCGCGCAACCTGGTTGCGAATTTCCACTGCACGTGCGCACGAGACGGGTAAGTGCAAATGCAGCATATTCGCTTGCGGCTGGGCCGGGTTGCAGATCAAACGCGGAAAGCGTGCCAATTCCTGATACAACCATTTGGTGCGCGCAAACAGCTTGGGCAATGTTGCCAGGCGCTGATCAAACTGCATCGCTGCGGACACGACATAGGGCGTGCGCCGCGCCACATTGCCGCCTTGCCTTTGCATCCACACCCGGGCCTGATCGATGAGGGTGGTTGGCCCCAACAACATGGCCCCAGCCAAACCGCCAATGCCTTTGTAAAACGAAACGTAAACGCTATTAAACCCGGCGGCAATTTCATGCAAGGGGCGGCCAAAGCCGGCTTGCGCTTCCCACAGGCGCGCACCGTCCATGTGCAGGTGGATGTTTTTTTGCTGGCAATACGCCTTGATTTCGTTCAATTGCTCCCAAGTCGGCAATTGCCCACCGATTTCGCGCATCGGCAATTCATATTGCACCGCCGCCAGTGGTTCGGGACAATCCTGAATGTCTTTCACCGTCCATGGGCGATACGGTTTGCCTATGCGCAGTGCCGTGAAGTGTTGCAATAATTCGTGGTTACTTTGTTCATGCACAGTAATGTGCGAAGTCGGGTGCAGGCCGACCAGACGGCTGTTGCGCGCAAGGCAGGCCAGGCGCAGTACGGTTACCTGGGTCATGGTGCCGGTAATGCAAAACAAACCGGCTTCAAGACCTAAAAGTTGGGCAACTTTTTTCTCGAAGCTTTGTATCAGTTCGCCTTCGCCGTACACATCGTGCTGCACATTGTGGGCTTCGCACCATTGCGCCATGGCGTGGAATTGTTCGGCGGGGGTAGCTTGCCGATTGCCACCCAGGACGGTGTGGCAGCTCAGGCGCAGGGCGGTGGTTTCTGCGGGTGTCAAAATAGTGCTCCTTTGGGCGGGGATTCAGTGGCAACTCAGTGGCACCTCAGTTGCAACTCAGTGGCAAGCTGCAATTCTACCCGAATCCGCGCAGATGGCACCATCAGCGCATGGTGCTGCGTAATGCTATCACCGCTCGTTCGCCTTTTTTAAACCATTCGCGTCTATGGCATTAAGCCAACCCGCCATGCCAACTGCCAGTGCCGACCGGGCCACCTTGCCCGAGGCACTGCTGCAAGCATTCATGCAACTTTTGGGGTAGTTTCAGGCAGTTAATCAGTTATTAGTCTGAGTGATGGCGAGAATAAGTTTGCTGTATCGTAAAAATACCGTAGACCACTTGATTTATGGCAATTCGAAAACAAAGGGGTTACACTATGGCGTCCTGAGATTCAAAAGGTCGATTCAAACGGTTATTTGCAGGATTAATCAGACTGGAGAAATGTTTTGGAAGCCTCATCAGAAGTGGGAAAAACCGCCAGGCCGCGCATCATTATTGTCGGTGGCGGCGCAGGTGGCTTGGAATTGGCGGTGCGTTTGGGCAAGCAGCTCGGCAAAAAAGGCAAAGCCGATATTTTTTTAATCGATGCCTCACGCACCCATTTATGGAAACCCTTATTGCATCAAGTGGCCGCTGGCACGCTGGACAGCTATGCCGATGAAATTGAATACCTCGATCTGGCGCATAAACATCATTTCAAATTTTTACTCGGACGCATGGATGGTCTTTCGCGTCAACACAAGCAAGTTTTTTTGGCCCCCAGCCATGACGAAGATGGCGTCGAGGTATTGCCTCGTCAAGCCATTACTTACGATACCCTGGTCTTGGCGTTGGGCAGCCAAACCAATGATTTTGCCACGCCCGGTGCCATCGAACATTGCATCATGCTCGATACCCCGGTGGCGGCGCAGCGTTTTCATCAGCGTTTGATCAATTCTTGCCTGCGTGCGCAAGGTCTGGGCAATGCGCCCGGCGCGGGGCGCTTTACCGTCACCATTATTGGCGGCGGTGCCACGGGGGTGGAATTGTCGGCGGAATTGCATATGATGACGCGTATTTTAAGCAGCTATGGCATGGTCAATTTTCACCCGGAAAAAGACTTGAAAATCGTCATCGTCGATGCCGCGCCGCGCCTGTTGCAAGCCTTGCCGGAGCGTTTGTCCACAGCAGTGGCGCTGGAATTGCGCAAGCTCGATATCGAAATCCACGCCAATGAAAAAGTGGTGCAGGTATCCAAAGAAGGCGTGTTAATGGCCAGTGGTAAATTCATTCCCAGCGGCATTGTGGTGTGGGCGGCCGGTATTAAGGCACCGGATTTTATGCGCGAGCTGGATGGTCTGGAGAGTAACCGCATCAACCAGGTGGTGGTGCAGCAAAACCTGCAAAGCACGCGCGACCCGGCCATTTTCGCCATGGGTGATTGCGCGGCGTGCCCGCAAGGCGAGGGGAGGGCGAATGTGCCGCCACGGGCGCAATCGGCGCATCAGCAGGCGGCGCATTTGGCAAAGTCCTTGGTGCGCCAATTGCAGGGCAAGAGTTTGCTGGATTTTAGCTATCAGGATTATGGTTCGCTGGTGTCGCTGGGGCATTACAGCACCATTGGCAGTTTGATGGGTTCGATTGCCAGCGGTTCGATGTTTATTGAAGGTGTGCTGGCGGGGTGGATGTATTGGTGGCTGCATAAGCACCACCAGATTGCGGTGAATGGCTGGTTTTATACCTGGCTGACGACGTGGGCGGAGACGATTAACCGGGTTAGAAAGCCACGGATCAAGTTGCATTAGGCTTGTTCTTGATTACACAGGGGTTATGCACTGCCGCAGACATGGGGACGGCTTTGGCA
>CAMBDR010000550.1 GCA_945864765.1 Janthinobacterium lividum
GGCAGGATTTCTGTATTTATATTGCTGCCAACCAAATCCTTGCGATCTGGCAATGGCAATACGTTCCCGAATAAAAGTTTTTCCCTCGACATCACTTTCTTCCAGCGCATTTCTCCCGGCCAATTCCGGGTCGGCCCCGTGCGCCAGACCATTGCCATTCATATCCAGCACCGTCACATATAAATCGTGCAGACGAAACGGGCCGCCCGGCGTATTAATCGCTTGCAAAACTTGTTCTTTGCCTTGGGTATTTAAATAAGTGATGGCTTGCTTGACCAAACGAATCGCTTCCAGCGCAGTACCGGCGCGCAATGGTGGCGCTGATGATGATGACGACGACACTACGGATGAAATTTGATCGACCCGTCCCAATTTTTGATGTGGTTTTTTATACGAATGCGCAGTGCTCATGGGATTCGCCCTTTATAAGAAAAATTAGTTGGCGCAATGAATGTGAGAGACAAAAGACTGATATTCATCATCATAGTCCGAGCTTACCCAAAGAACAAGGCAACAAGTGCGCCCATCGTTTATAATGCGGTTCGCACTGAAAAACCAGCACGCTAACATCGCTTATTTAAATAAGCTTGGACAACTTTTAGACTTCTTTGCATGCACTTCGATCTCAACAAAGCCCTGGTCAAACCCGGCACCCGATTTGCCCTGCCAGCCTTACACGGCTCGGCTGATGCATGGGCATTGGCACAAGCTGCTATTGCCTTGAAGAAAGAACAAGCGATGCTAACGGTACTGGCCGCCAATGCCACGGATGCACAACGACTGTTGCTGGAAATTCCGTGGTTTGGCCCCGAGCTACGCTGCCATTTATTACCCGACTGGGAAACGCTGCCATATGATGCTTTTTCCCCACATCAAGATTTAATATCAGAACGACTCGCCACCCTGTACGAAGTGCAAAACGGTCATTGCGACGTTTTGCTGGTGCCCTGCACCACCGCCCTGGTTCGGCTGGCCCCGCCCGAATTTTTAGCCGCCTATACGTTTTTCTTTAAAAAAGGTGAGCAATTAAACGAGGCGCAACTCAAATCCCAACTCAGTCTGGCTGGTTACAGCCATGTTTCGCAAGTGATGTCGCCGGGTGAATATTCGGTGCGTGGTGGTTTGATTGATCTATTCCCCATGGGTTCGGTATTGCCGTATCGGCTGGATTTATTTGGCGATACGATTGAATCGATCCGCACCTTTGACGCCGACAGCCAACGCTCTTTGTATCCGGTGAATGAAGTGCGGCTGTTACCGGGGCGCGAATTTCCCATGGATGAAGGCGCACGCAATGGTTTCCGCCAGCGTTGGCGCGAGCGCTTTGAAGGCGACCCATCCAAGGTTGGCATTTACAAAGATATGAAAAGCGGTATCGCCGCCGCCGGTATCGAATATTATCTGCCACTGTTTTTTGACGCCACCGCCACGCTGTTCGATTACCTGCCCACCAGCGCACGTTTGGCAATGGTGGGCAATATTGAAGAAGCCATCATCCGCTTTTGGAGCGATACCCAGTCGCGCCACCAGTTTTTGCAAAACGACCGCGAACGCCCCGTGCTGCCGCCGCATGATCTATTTTTAAAGGCCGAAGACTTTTTTACCTTGGCCAAACCGCATGGGCGTTGGGTGATCAACAGTAATAACGCGGCCAATGAGGTGGCCTCAGAATTATCCAGCCCCTTGCCCAATATCGCCATCAATCGGCGCATGGACGACCCGCTCGCCAATTTGCGCAGTTTTTTACTGCAAAGCAGCAGCCGGATCATGATTTGCGCCGAAACCAATGGCCGCCGCGAAACCCTGCAACAGTATTTTAATGAATACGATCTCACGCTGGCGGCCTGTGAAGGCTTTGGCGGTTTTCTTGCTGCCGATGGCAAACTGATGCTCGGTGTCGCGCCGCTGCAAACCGGTTTTGAAATTTACACCGGCGCGGGTGCCTTGGTTTTCATCACCGAAACCGAACTGTATGCCGGTTCTGGCCGCCGCATCGGGCGCAAGAAGCAAGAAAGCGTGACCCAGGTTGATGCCATGGTGCGCGATTTATCCGAGTTGAAAATCGGTGATCCGGTGGTACACATCCACCACGGCATTGGGCGCTATCTGGGCCTGGTGAATATGGATATGGGCGATGGCGAAACCGAATTTTTGCATCTGGAATACGCCAAGGAAAGCCGCCTCTACGTCCCGGTAGCACAGTTGCATGTGATTTCGCGCTATTCCGGTGCCTCCGCCGCTGATGCGCCCTTGCATGCGCTTGGCTCCGGCCAATGGGAAAAAGCCAAACGCAAGGCGGCACAACAAGTGCGCGATACCGCCGCCGAATTACTCAATCTGTACGCACGCCGCGCCCTGCGCCAGGGCCACCGCTTTGAATATTCTGCCCACGATTACGACAATTTTGCCGAAAGCTTTGGCTTTGAAGAAACCCCCGACCAAGCCGCCGCGATTAATGCGGTGATAAAAGACATGACCAGCGGCCAACCGATGGATAGGCTGGTGTGTGGTGATGTTGGCTTTGGCAAAACCGAAGTGGCCCTGCGCGCCACCTTTATCGCCGTCATGGGTGGCAAACAAGTCGCCATTTTGGCCCCCACCACGCTGCTGGCAGAGCAACACGCCCACACCTTTGCCGACCGCTTTGCCGATTGGCCAGTGCGCATCGCCGAATTATCGCGTTTTCGCTCGGGTAAAGAAATCACCCAGGCAATTAAGGGCATGAATGATGGCACCATCGATATCGTGATCGGCACCCATAAATTATTATCCGGCGACGTAAAATTCCAGCGCCTCGGTTTGGTGATTATCGACGAAGAACACCGCTTTGGGGTACGCCAAAAAGAAGCGCTCAAAGCCTTGCGCGCCGAAGTGGATGTGCTCACCCTGACCGCCACTCCGATCCCGCGCACGCTGGGCATGGCGCTGGAAGGCTTGCGCGACTTTTCGATTATCGCCACTGCGCCGCAAAAACGGCTGGCGATTAAAACCTTTGTGCGCAGCGAAAATGATTCCGTCATCCGTGAAGCTTGCCTGCGTGAACTCAAACGCGGCGGCCAGGTTTATTTCTTACACAATGAAGTGGAAACCATTCAAAACCGCTTCCAAATGCTGAGCAATTTATTGCCCGAAGCGCGCATTGCGGTAGGCCACGGCCAAATGCATGAGCGCGATCTGGAAAAAGTGATGCGCGACTTTGTGGCCCAGCGCTTTAATATTTTGCTCTGTACCACGATTATTGAAACCGGAATCGACGTACCCAGCGCCAATACCATCATCATGCATCGCGCCGATAAGTTTGGCTTGGCCCAGTTACACCAGTTACGCGGCCGGGTTGGGCGCTCGCACCATCAGGCTTACGCCTACTTGCTGGTACACGACGCGCTCGGCTTGACCCAGCAAGCGCAACGCCGGCTGGATGCAATTCAACAAATGGAAGAATTGGGCAGCGGCTTTTATTTGGCCATGCATGACCTGGAAATTCGTGGTGCCGGTGAAGTACTGGGCGACAACCAATCCGGCGAAATGCATGAAATTGGCTTCCAACTGTATTCCGACATGCTTAATGAAGCGGTGCGCGCCCTCAAAAACGGGCAAGAACCGGATCTGGCCGCGCCGCTGGCTTCCACCACCGAAATCAATTTGCATACCCCCGCGCTGTTGCCGAGCGATTTTTGTGGCGACGTGCATCAACGCCTGTCGTTTTACAAACGCTTGGCCAATAGCAAAAACAGCGAGCAAATCGATTCCCTGCAAGAAGAATTGATCGACCGCTTCGGTGCCCTGCCCGAACCGGTGCAAGCCTTGATCCACACCCACCGCTTGCGGCTGGCGGCCCAGAAAATCGGCATCATCAAAATTGACGCCCACAATGAAGCGGTACAACTGCAATTCATCCCCAAACCGCCGATAGACCCGATGCGTATCATCGAACTGATCCAAAAAAATCGCCACATCAAACTCGGCGGCCAAGACAAATTGCGCATTACCGCCAATATGCCCGATCTGGCGGCGCGCCTTAACCAAATCAAAACCGTATTTCGCGCTTTAGGAGTAGCAGGATGAACCCA
>CAMBDR010000551.1 GCA_945864765.1 Janthinobacterium lividum
TGCGGGCCTGGTTGGTGGCAAATTCTTTCAGTAGGCCATAATTGATGATGTTTGCTGCCTTGGGGGGCTTGTACCCCCGGTAAATATTTTTAAAGTATCATGAACTGCGCCATATAGCCCCATTATCCGCACTTAAACCACCCGCTTCGCCGTTCCATCGCAAACTTCGCCTGAAATCAAGCCAGTTCCCCCGGTTTATGCTATCGTTCCGCTTTGCAGTGGTGCGCCACCATTGCCCGGTGTTATTTTCGCAGTGTAATCTTGTTGTCAACTTTCTTGATCGCCTATGACTACACAATGGCAAACCGCAAACAGTGTCTGGCTTGAAGACGAGGTTAGCGGACATTTTGAACTTGTTTCTACCCGTGGCTTGGGAGCCGTGCCAGCGCATGCGAGCGTTGTGCGTCCACGCGAGCTGGCGCAGTGCCTGGGAGCCGCGCTGCCGCTCACCTGCCGCTGCGCCGTAGTCTACCCCGAAGGCTTTGCTTTTTGCCCCTATTGCGGCCAGGCTTTGCAAGCCGCTGTGGATGATCCCACCAATACCACCAATACCACTAACGCCACTAATACTACTAATGCCGCAAGCTGGTACGGGCCTTATTCTGATCACAACTTACCCGAACATGCTGCCAAAGGTTTGGGCCAAACTGCCTATAATTTCAACGCTGGCGCGCCGCAGCAAAACACCCGCCCCAACGCCAGCCTGCCCGCACCGCCTTCCAGCCGCTGTATTTTCGCCAGCGCCCATTTTGGCTTGGCCAGCGCACGTTTATTGGCGCTGGATTATCGCCAAAACGTCTTGCAATACTGGGACCCAAACGCGCTCGACTGGCAGTTATTGGCCGGCCACGGGGCCGACCTGAGTTTTACCACCTCCGAATATTATTGGCTGCGCCCGCAGGGTAACGAACCCGGCAGCGTCGCCGTACTACCCACGGCAGGGGGCTTGATGCAATTGCAGATTAACCCGCTCGACCTTAGCTACCGCCTGCACCCCTTGCTGGAACAAACCCTGGTCAGCGCACCGGGGCGGGTGTTTACTTATTTGGCTTGCCTGTATCAACGCGAAGGCCAGTTGTATTTGTATGCGAGAAATTGTGAAAATGAAATCAGTAGCGATTTTGCCTGTGTCACGCCCGGTGATGGCGTGCCCGATCCCGACGCCGCCCCCGATTCGGCCAGCGCTAATCCGCTGAACCCGGCTTGGCTGGGTAGTTGGTCGCGTCCGATTGCGTTTCAAGGCAAATTGATGTGGTTGCACCCCTTGGGGCAGCTGGTGTGGCAACCCGGTAGCGCACCCAAAATGCTGCCGTGGCCAGAAGGCTGGCAAGCGCGCACACTCGGCCCCGGCAGCTTGGCCGCCGCCATGCAAAGCCGCGACGGGCGCTTGTGGTTGCTGGGGCAAACCCGACAAGGCTATGTGTTTGTTGAGTTGGGCAGAGAATCGGGTGCCAGCGGCCCACAAACCGAAGCCTGTGATGGCGTGCGCCTGGGTTGGGCCAATTTCATGTTTCGCCTGGGCCACCCGCTGCGCACCGAGCCATGGGAAAGCTTTACCGTGGACGATGAAAATGATCATCAGGCGCGGGTTTGGCCGCTGCTCTCCTGTTACGATGCGCGCCAGCGCCATGGTTTGGTGTTGCGCCTGATGAATTACACCAAAACCGTCGATCAATTACTCAATAGCCGGGATAGCCACGACTGCAAGCTCGAATGGTTGGGTCAAACCCAAATTGAACTGGAGCGCCTGAGCCTGGCGCGGCCATGGGAACTGGTGTGCTTTGTACACCAGCAAACCCTGTGGCTACACCACCCGGACTGGCCACAAATGCGCGGTTGGCGCTGGCCGGAGGCGCAATGATGGCGGCGTTGCACAGGGCGCACCGGGTGCTTGGTCTGGTGCTGTTATTGAGTTGGCTACCCGTCCCGGTAAGCGCCACCTCGCACGTGTTTCTGGTACAAAATTCCGGCTGGATGGAGCCATTTTTCACCGACCCCAATTCGCCCTATAAAGCCTTGATCACCGAAGTGCTGTTAGCCGCTACCGAACCGCAAGACCTGCTACTGCTGGCCGCCTTCAACCAAAGCTTGCCCAACGCCCCTTCGCCCAAAGCCTTGCTCTCAACCACCGTGCCAGAGGCCAAAGCCTTGCGCGCGCAAGTGGGTGGCGCGCTGGGCGCATTGGGTTTGGCGCACAAACCCGGCAGCCAAGCCCTGGCTGATACCGATTTGAATGAAGCCGTGAGCGCCGCCATCCAGCAGGGTTTGGGCCATCGCCCCGGTTTGATTTGGCTGTTCACGAATAACAAAAACAGCCCGAATAACGACCAGGCCACGGCCAGCCGCAATCGCGAGTTTTATCAATTAATCCACCAGGGAAGCGATATTACCGCAGCCATGGGTTTCGCCCTGAAAATGCCGCTGCAAGGCAAACAATACCGCGCCAACGGCATGATGGTGTATGTCTTTGCCAGCCAGCCCGAAGGCGCAAAACAGTTGCAAGCCTTGCTGGCACGGGGACGCCTGCAACAGGTGTTGACCGAACCCGCCGCACGCTTAAAACCGCTGGACCGCGACACCGTGTACCTGCAACCGCAACGCGTGATCAACAGCCCCGGCGTGCGCTTTTCATTGGGGCAAAATAATATGCTGTGGGCCGACGTGGCCCCCGGTGCGCGCCAGCCGCAAGCTAAAATCGAATGGCTGTTGCAAAACCAAATGTATCCTTACACGATAGTCTCGGCCACGGTGGCGGCGCAATCGCATCTGGGTAAAGAAATCCACAAGGTCGATTTGGATCGCACCGCTATCCACCAACTGACGCCGCAAACTGCGCAACCCTTGCAAACCGTGTTGCAACTGCCGCTGGCGCAATTGCCGGGCAAGTGGTCGTTGGCGGCATTGAGTAAAGCCGGTTCCGCCTATATTGTGCCGGGGCAAATTGAGCTGCAATTGAGCGAACAAAAACTCAGCCTGGCCGAACCGTTTAAACAGCGCATGGCAGAAATATTCCCCGGTGATCCTCTGCCCGATATTTTTGCCCCGCCGCCCGGTATCAAACAATCGCATGCCATTTTGCCCTTGCAAGTGCGGGTGGAATATGGCATTGCGCCTTTGCTCGCCGCCTTGGGCAGCGCTGCCTTGCTGGCCGCTGCCGCGCTGGCGGCGTATGTGCAAATGGGTAAGCTGCGTCAAGTGCGCTATCGGCTGGAAGGGCGCGACTTAAGTTTGCAAGGGCGGCGCGGGCAGCGCTGTGCGATTCGGGATAGCCAGGGCGAGTTGATTGCAGAGTGTCAAATCGGCTGGTTTAGCCATCAATTATTGAATATACGGGAAGGCGCGCAAATTAGTCTTATTTGACGCGCTTATCTGACATCCAGGGAGTTTTTTTATGCCAAGTTCGAGTTCCAGCCCCAGCAGCACCGCCGATGCGGGGTTTAAATTGCCCGGTGCCGACGCCGCGAGCGCCGCCATCGGCAGCAGCGCGCCAGTGGCCAATGCCGCCAGTGCTACCAATGCTGCAAGCGCGCCTGTGTCAGCCAGCGCGCATGGCAATGCCAGCATGGGAGCCAACGCCAGCACTGGCACCAGCACCATCGACGGTGCCCCCCAAACCGATACCTCCACCCGCGATTTAACGCTGGCGGGCGGCATCTTTTTGGTCTTGCTGCTGGCCTTCTTTTTTGCCCGTGGCGCGTATGTTAATCATTTGGTCTCGCGCCGGGTCGCGCCCGGTTCGGCGGGTAATGCGGGCTGGTTGTTATTTATCGGCTTGGCTTTTTTAAGCGGTGCGATAGTGCTGGCCTTGATTAATGCGGAAAAATATCTCAGCCTGTGGGTAACCGGGCCTTTGGTTCTGGTTGGTTTGGGTAGTTTGCTCGGTGCCGTGCTCACGGGGCGGCGATAGGAGTGGTGATGGATGAATTAACTAAATCAAGCGAACCGCAGGCGGATGTTAAAGTCGATCTGCGCCCGACCCTGTTTATTGGCGCGGGCGGCACCGGCATGGAAGTGATGTTGCGCATCCGCCGCCGCATTTTAAGCGCAGTGTGGAACCGGCAACACCCG
>CAMBDR010000552.1 GCA_945864765.1 Janthinobacterium lividum
GAGCTACCGCTATCGCTCGCGGTGGGCGGGTTAGTGTTGTGCAAATCGCGACTGACGCGTTTAACAATGTCATCGGTTCCGCCCTGGGAACAACTATCGGCGGCCAGATTTCTGAGTATCAACGTGAACAACAATTGCAGCACGACGAAGACGCGCGCGATGACGCGCTGGCCAATGCTTTTGGTGTAAAGCCGTCAAGCCAAAATGCGCCAACAGCTACGCTGGCCAATGCCAATAACGATGATTCTGATAGCGGTTTACCACCGGGATATTTCCGAACGAACAGTGGAAGAATAGGCCGCGGCGTAAGCCGGGTAACTAATATTGATGACAATAAAAACCTGCTTGGCATCAATGAAAATGGGATACCTCTATATGCAGGCGATGGCCCAAGCCCAGCCTACGATCCTAAACGCGCAACTCATACGCAATTCGTGGCAACGAATCTTCCAGCGGGGGCGGGCTCAGATCCTGAACTTGGGCCAGTTCGTATTACCTATTCCGGTGGGCAGGGCTTTTTACGTTATCGGACGCCGGATGGTGGCATTGGCATTGCCTCGCCACCAGAGGGCTATGAAATACCGAGTTTAGCCGCATTCCAAGCAGGCGGCCTTGCTCGCGGCTTTGTTAATGCAGCAATCGGCACAGGTGCCACTGTTGCTGACGGGTATAAAGGGCTGTACTATGCAGCGACGGGTGATTTGAATTCGTATAAGCCATTATTGAAAACCACGACGGGCGATTTCACATTCGATAAAATACTTGGCGGCTTGGTTGAAAGCACATTTGGTGTATTAACCGAGCTATCGCCAAATTATGGCGATCCAGAAAAAGCAGGTGCAAATCTATTCGGTGCGGCTTTAAATGTGGCACCGGCTGGCACAACTGCGTTAAAAGGGTTGCCTGTATTGGGCGCGGATGTCGGCGTTATTTCAAAAGCAGGTGTTTCTATGTTATGGGCTGGCAACGAGGCTTTTTTGTCCAAGTTGAGTTCAAAATTCGGCTTGCCATCGCTTTCGATGGGGGTTGTCAGTGAAGGCAAAGGCGCTTTGTCTGGCGCATCGCTTGATTCGGCTTCGGCAGCGGCGCAGAATATTGTGGATGAGTTGTTTGGTGTACCGAAAGTAAGTAGCACTGCGGCAGTTGGTGATGCTGCCCCAACACTTGGCCCAGGGTGGAGCGTTAGTTCACCTCGTGGTCTTGGCTCAGCAACCGGGCTGCTTCCGCCAGGCTATAAAACAGTTTCCCGGTGGGTTAGTCCAGAGGAAGCTGCTGCTTGGATGCAGAACGGAGGCACAGCGGTTCCTGCGGGTATTGGTGCCGGTAATCGTGTTTACGTCACTGCGTTTGATGCTGCAAAGCCTGGCGGAACCGGTCCTATAAGAATCGATTTTGCCGTTCCGCAAAAAGCATTAAGTGCTGCTGGGAAACCAGATTGGTTTCAGATGTTCCAGCCTATGCCGAGTACTCCTGTCTATAATGTTCAAATACATGTGCCTTCTGGCACAGCAATTCCTAAGGTGAAATGATGAATACAGTTAAGGCCACGAATGAATATGGCATCGTTATCCGTCGAGCAGCGCTTGCTGCCAAAAGCATTAATTACGCGCAAATTCTTCAAGCAATGGAAGTTGACCAACCCCTTGATATGAATGAAGATTTGGTGTCGTTTGGCCCGTCGTTTGGTGAAGAGGCGATGAA
The DNA here is from genome assembly GCA_945864765.1 of Janthinobacterium lividum. GTDB lineage: Bacteria > Pseudomonadota > Gammaproteobacteria > Burkholderiales > Burkholderiaceae_D > CAMBDR01. The sequence goes on from CAMBDR010000552.1 coordinate 1,702, forward strand.
TGAATTTATTTCGAGGCTTCAGGTGCTAGGCCTTGAATATATTGATGACTTTTTTGCTATTTCTTGCGATATGCCGATGTGGTGTAGCATCAGAATAGGAATGAACGCCTAATTTTGAAAAAATAAAGCGGTGTCCCGTCCGCACTACGGCCAGACCCAAAACTCGCCCCGCCGAGGGGTGTTTTTTGATTTTTTTGATGTAAAATATCGCGATTTTTCGTAAAAACCGTTTTTTTGATACCTCTTAAAAACGGATTTGCCTAAAAAACAGGCAACTTTTACGCTGGGGGCGAGCCTATCTTCGGCTTGCAATCCATTGTTCTTTAACAATTTGCTTTTTTCTGGGCCAAGCCATCGGCGGCGCGTTACGACCATCGGCGGGCGTGTTTGCTGGCGAAAAATTGCCTAACTATGGGCAAGGCGGGGATTCGGGTAATTCTTCGCTGTTCGCTGAGGCGCGATTAAAATCGTTTAATGGTGAATATGGCGAACCTTCACCAAATTACGGCGACAATAGCGGCAATGGCAATAGTGTTGGCGGCGGGGGTGGTCGTATTTCGTCAGATGGGCCTATTAATGGCCCCGCTGTCGATTATGACGCTCTCAGCAATCCGAATAGCAATGAACCTACCATTTATGCCCCCGGATACAAGAATTCCCAGCCTGTAGGCATCAGTGACATTGATGGCGGCAAGCGCTATCACTACATCAATGGCTATCTTGATGATTATGGCAGTCAGGGCACCAACTTCTTTGACCAGCCCTTGCGTACCACGGTAAAACTGCGGGGCGGGATTTTTAATGAATTAGAAAACCGGGCTAACGACTTTACAGCAGTCGGGCCAGATGATACCGAGCGTGCGGGTATCGTGGACTATTTGAAACGGCGGTCTGATGCCATTGCTAACAAAGATATCCGTAGCATCAGGGCGGCATTTAATAGTGATATCGAAGCTTTCCAGCAAGGCGATCAGCGCAACCATGCCCGTATCCTTGAATATGGTCGCATTTTGAACCCGGATAGCTACGGCGCTAAGGCACCGGAATTAGATCGGGTTCTCATTGAAGGCGGCCTTATCGTTGCTGGTGGTGTAGCCGCCATTCCAGCAGGGGCATTTGCTGCAGGTCTGGCTACTAAGTATGGTGTATTAGCTGTGGGCGCTGCCGCTGGCTTTGGCGGTGATTTGGCAATCCAGGGCGTTGACAATCTTGCATACGGTATTTCTGGCGGTTCATATGGCCGTTTCGGAATTAATGGCGGTGAGCTTTTTACGGCCACTGTTTTAGGCGGTGGCTTTGCCAAAGTTGCGCAGTATGGCGGGGTTTTGGTAGATAAGACATTAAGCAGAATTCCAGGCCAATACTTTGGCGACGCAGCACCCATTGCATTGCCTGCCGGTGCATTACAAGAAGGCAGCATTGCTTTTGCCCGCAACGGCCAAAGAGTTGTTATTAATCAAAAATATGTATCTGAAATAGGCGATTTTGCCTGTGGGCCTGCATCTTGTGGGATGGTATTAGGCGATAAGGGGCTACCGAGCAATATCACAACACTTGCAAGAGAAGCAGGTATTGAACGCGGGATAGGCACCAATGTTATCGGCCTTGCGAAAGCATTGAGAAATAATGGCCTTAGTGATGCAAATTACGCATTAAATGCAACTGTAGATGATTTGGCCTTAGCAACAGCCAAAGGTGATGCCGCAATTGCGCGATTGGAATTAGATCGTGGAGCACACTTTGTTGTTGTTGATGGTGTAACGATACGTGCACGGACGCCCGTTGTTGCGGTGCGAGATCCTGGCAACGGCAAACAGTACTTTGTTCCGAAAGATGTATTCGCAGAAAAATTCTCAGGACAAGTCACATATAGTGGGAAGGCACCCGCAGAAAGGTTGACAAAATGAAAGTATCAGAAGCAATAAAAAATGCCCCCGTTTTAGATGGCAAAGTGACCACCATTGAAGGTTTATTCATCATGAAGATGGATTTGGGCTACATTATTGACAGCAAAATTGACATTGAAACCCCAGCCATGGCCATTGAGGTAAAAGCACCCGATCTAAAAAAACGCCTCCTCACCACGGTTCCAGCATTTGGCGGCAGTCAATACAGTTATTGCAATGAAGCAAAAATAACTGGCGTTGTGGCTGTCGCGCATGAAAGTAAATTTCCATGCTTGATTTCAAATATCACAGAAATTGAAATATTTATGCATGGTGAAGTATTTAAATTAAGTTTATGACTTTTATTTTAAGTAATTCACAAGTTTAGTGGCATTGTGATATTCATCGGTGCCGCAGGTGCGCATGTCATATGTCCCGTCCGCACTACGGTGTCCCGCCAGCACTACGGTGTCCCGTC
>CAMBDR010000553.1 GCA_945864765.1 Janthinobacterium lividum
GCTGGAAGGCGCGAGTTACCCCCAATTTGCCGATGCCTGAAATAAAAGCGCCGCTGATCAGCGCCCTCGCCTGATCGCGGCAAACAAATAATTCATTCTTGCTCCTGCCGCCAAGCCGCTTCGCGCGCCGCCAGTTCCGGGAAGGCGTCCGTCAGCAGCCGCCCACCCACCGCGACATTGTCATACGAATGTTCTTCGAAATGGATGGTCAGCAATTCCCGCTCCAGCCCGGTGCTTTCGGCAAACGCTTTGGTGACGGCTTCGGCGCAGGCAACCTTGACTTCCCGCTTCATGCGCGGGCAATAGATGACGATATGTGGCATCGGATACTCCTATGTTTGGGTTGATGAAATAATAAATCTTGTTTTAGTCTTGCCCCACCACATATCAACAGGGCCGTCGCGATATTTCGCATTCCTGTCTTTGCGAAATGTTGCTACGGCCCCGCTTTTATGCTGCTTTTATGTCGCGTTTATGCCGCTTTTATGTAATCAATACGTCGCCACCAGTGATGCATTGCTGGTCGCCGCGTAGCCATTCACCAAAATATAATACGTCGCAGCGGCTGGCGTGGCGATCACAATGCTTTCGCTATTGCCGACCGCAATGGCGCGCCAGGTGTAAGACGTGGTGGTCGGTGCAGTCGTCGCACGCACATACAAATCGGCATCGCCTGTACCGCCAGAGAGCTTAATGGCAAGCTGGGTTTTTCCGGCGGGCACAGTAATGGCAAACAGCTTGTTTGCCCCGGCAGCCAGTGTAATGCTGACAGGCACGCCATTGCCAAGCGGGGTGGCCGTGGGTGGTGGCGTGACCGTGCAACTAACACCCACGGCGGCAAACGCGGCCGTTACATCAGCAGTTTTATAGCCACGGTCGGTGGCGGCTTTTTCTACACCGCACGCGCCATTGTTGAAGGTGCTGCTGGCCGTCCAGTACAAATCATTGGCACTGGCCATGACTTCAAAGGCTTTACGCGTGCCCCAGCCTGTGGTTTTGGCCAGGGTGCAAAATGCCTTGTTATACACGCCGCTGGAATAATGCACATCCATGGTACTGGTGTAGTTTTTGGCATTGTCGATGGAGCGGCCATCCTGAGTCGGGTTGCACATATAACGCAAGGCCCCGCCGGGGCTATTTCCCCCCACCAAAAAGTCGTTACTGCCGCTGCGGTAAAATTCCACCGCTTCACCTGCCATATCAGAAAACGCTTCATTCATGCCGCCTGATTGCCCGGAATAGACCAGGCCGGAATTTTGCTGGGTAAAACCATGGCTTATTTCGTGACCAATCACGTCGGGCAAAATATAGGCAGAGGCAGCGGAGCCAATAATGAGCGATGTACCGTCGAAGAACAGGTTCGAATAACTGGCGCCATAATTGAAGCGAATCGTCAATTGCTGGCTGAGTGCTGGCAGGTTCAGCCAGTCGTGATACATTTTGATGCTCATCGTGCCAAAGGCGTGGGCATCATTGATCGGCGCTTGTGCGGTCGTGCCCGGTGCGCCATTGCGAAAACATGGAAACGAATACACGGTGCTACCAGTGGTCAAGCCTTTCATATTGATGGTTTTAACGCTGGCATTGGACATCAGGCAAGTGGTGCCCGATTGCGTAACATCCAGCGCACCCCAGGTGCCGCCGGTTTGATAAAAATAGTAGCCCGTGCGAGAATTGCCGCCCGGCCCTTCACCCGCCACATGTTGCATACCGTCCCAGTGCGCCAGCAGCTCACCGCCATTGGCATCGATCAGCATGAAGGGGTGCTGTGGGCTGGTGGCACTGTCATTAACCAGCGAAACCAGATACACCAAGCGGGCTTTTGCGCCTTGGTCCGCCTTGATAAACAGGCGAACCTGTTCATTGTGGCTCTTCTGGGCATGGGTGAGGGTTTTGGCTTTTTGCAAGACGGCTTTTTCATCCAGCAGCGGCACCACGGTGGACAAATCTTTGTGCAAGTCCTTGAGCATCACGCCCACCAGGGCGGACGCGCCCTTGCCTGCCGCACGCCGCTCGACAATCGCTTCGCCCCAAATTGGCACGCCCAGATAGCTTTGCTCAAAGCGGGTCGCGCTGTTGCCGTTGGCATAGCTGCGGCTACGCAAAGGGCGCAATTCGTTTGCGCTCAAGCCCGTGCGCTGGTGAATGGTGGCAGCGCTGGCGGCAAAGCCCGGCGCGGCCAGTTGTTCCAGATTGAGTCGCTCGGCGGCCATGCTGCTGCCAGCACTGCAAGCAGCCCAAACCAGTAGCGCACAGTGGGTCGGTCGCAATGAAAATGGGTGATTAATATGGTGCATGATTCTGTCTCCAATATTTGATGGTTTGATTTTTTGATTGTTGATTTAAAGAAATGCCAAAAAGTATAGTCACATAAATGGCGAAGGCGATTTTAGCATAGAATATTTTCTACCCCTTATTTGCGTGATTACCCGGCATCGTTGATTTGGTGCCGGGTATAAATTTTACTCTGGCCCCTATTTATTGCTAACCCCTATTTGTTGGATTAGGCTTCGCCGTTTGCTTGCTTTGCGCGTTTGAGTAGTGCTTGTACGAAAACCAGATCATTAACGGCATCAGCAGCAACGTCTTCATCGTCACTACCCCAATCTGCCATGAGCTTGGCCTCGTAATTGCGCAGGGCAAGAATCATATAAACCAGCTCTTTACCACCAACTTCAATTGATGCCATATTGCCTCCTGAGAATTAGTAAATTGGAACATAGATTTCGATGCCACGCAGACTAAATGGCACCATAGCAACCAAGGTTAGAAAGGCCTTTACCGTCATTTGTCTTTCTACGGTTAAAGTGCAATGCCCAGGAGGATGGCCATCATATATCAGCACCAGCCCTGCGGGAATAGGATGGCCCTGATCAATGCCCCACCAATGAATTTTCCTTTGCAATTTTTTATCTTTCGCCGCTTGTGATGTATCCATTATCACCATCCCTTCAGGAATCATACGTTCCAGGAAAAGTGATACGCCCATACCAGGTTCTATGCAAAAAGATTCTTGTTCATCGCCTTCTATTCGCCCATCCCGCGTGCCAATCTTGATATCAGCAAATCTTAAAAAATCGGTATTGGGTTTTGTTGATACACCCATGCGGTATGCCTCTGACTCAAGTCCGACATCAATTGCCCAAAGTACCGTACCAGGTGCAGGGAAGTTATTTTTCGTTGCCATAAAAATCAATGTTGAAATTAAAAATACTTGATTATACACTAATTTAGCGATACCGCTATTTCTTAGTCATTAACACAACCCAGCTAATAGCACAAACCCCAATTGCGAGGTAAAATAGCCCCCTTTGCCCGCCTCCGCGCCATCACCATGACCATTGTTCTCTCCACCCTCAACGCCCGCTACGCCCACGCATCGCTCGGTTTGCGCTATTTGCTGGCCAATATGGGCGACTTGCAGGCGCAAACCCGGCTGGAGGAATTTGTTATCGGCACCAAAACCACCGAGCTGGCTGAACGGCTGTTGGCGCACCAGCCGCGCATCATCGGTTTTGGCGTGTATATCTGGAACGTGGAAGAAACCACCAAGCTGGTGGCGATGTTAAAGCGGATTGCGCCCCAGGTGATTATCGTGCTGGGTGGCCCGGAAGTGTCGTATGAATCGAACGAGCAGGCAATTGTGCAATTGGCCGATTATTTGATCACCGGTTGGGGCGACCTCACCTTCGCCGCGTTGTGCCAGCAAATTTTGCACGGCCCCAAACCGCTGATGAAAACCCATGTCGGCCAGCAGCCGCCGATGGCCGAGATTCAATTACCCTATCATTTGTATTCCGATACCGATTTGGCCCAGCGCACGCTGTATGTGGAAGCCTCGCGCGGTTGCCCCTTTAAATGTGAATTTTGCCTGTCTTCACTCGACAAAACCGCGTGGCCGTTTGAATTGACGCGTTTTTTGGGCGAGCTGGAAAATTTATATCAGCGTGGCGCGCGCTTGTTCAAGTTTGTGGATCGCACCTTCAATCTGAACATCAAAACCAGTTTAAAGATCATGCAATTTTTCCTCGACAAACTGGCCGCCAACCCGAA
>CAMBDR010000554.1 GCA_945864765.1 Janthinobacterium lividum
ATTACCGGGCCATCGACGCTATTGGCGCTTTTGAATAGTTTGCAAATGGGTTTTCGTACTTTGGCGCTGGAAAAGCGTTCATCCGAAGTGTGGCAAGTGTTGGGTGCGGTGAAAACGGAATTTCATAAATTTGGTGAAGTGCTGGCCAATATCAAGCAAAGCCTGGAAAAGGCGGCGAAAAACATCGATAGTGCCGAAGTGCGCAGCCGCCAAATGGTACGCAAATTGAAGTCGGTGGAAGCCTTGCCCAGTGAGGTGGCGCAGCTTATGCTCGGTACAGAAGGCAAGGATGTGGGCGACCAGGCCTGTGAATAAGTCGGTGAATAAGCTTGTGAGTAAGTTTGTGCCGGGGCAGGGCTTACAGCAGGCCCTCAAATAACAGTACGTCCACTTCATCACCCGCCTCGACATGGCCTTGCTCATGTGCTAGCACGATCATGCAATTGGCCTCGCTCATGGAGCGCAAAATACCCGAACCTTGCGCGCCCGTGACTTCGACTTGGGCGCGCCCGTTGGCATCGTGGCTGAGTATGCCGCGTTGGTATTCGGTGCGCCCCGGTTTTTTGCGCAGCGCATGTTTCGAGCGCGCCTTGAGCAGCGGCAAGGCGGGTACCTGTGCGCCCATCAGGTGATATAGCGCAGCACGCGCGAAAAAATAAAAGGTCACCATGACCGCGACCGGGTTACCGGGTAAGCCAAACAAATAGGCTTGCTTGCCATTGGATTGAATATGGCCAAATGCCATGGGCCGACCGGGCCGCATGCCGATGGTCCAAAATGCAACTTCGCCCAGTTTGCCCATGATTTGTTTGGTATAGTCCGCCGCACCGACGGATACGCCACCGGAGGTGATGACGGCATCGGCGTTTTCACAGGCGCTTTTAAAGGCGGCTTCCAGCGTCACCGGGTCATCTTTGATCACCCCCATATCGATCACATCACAGCCCATGCGTTGCAGCATGCCGTAAATGGTGTAGCGGTTGCTATCGTACACACAACCGACATCCAGTGTTTCGCCGACCGAGCGCAATTCGTCACCTGTGGAGAAAAATGCCACCCGTAGGCGGCGCTGTACCGCCACTTCCGCCTGGCCCAGTGATGCGAGCAAACCCAAATCGGCCGGGCGCACGATTTTTCCCTTGTGCAGTGCGACCTGCCCAAGCGCCAGATCTTCCCCCTTCAAGCGCCGATTGTCGCCGGGTTTGACGCATTGAGGCGGGATGCGCACCGCATGTTCATTCACGGGCTGGGTAAATTCCTGCGGAACTACCGCATCACATTCGGCAGGCATCACGCCGCCTGTCATGATGCGTACACATTGTCCCGGCAACACTTGGCCCTGAAACGGTTGGCCTGCCAAGGCAGTACCGCAGATAACAAACTCACGTCCGCTTTGTGATTCGGTATGTGATTCGGTATGTGATTCGTTATGAGATTCGTTATGTGGCTTATCAGTGTTGCTATCCGCTTCTGTCGGCAACTCATTGGTCAACTCATGGGCGCGCAGCGCAAAGCCATCCATCGCCGAATTATCGTGGGCTGGAACATCGATGGGCGACAAAATATCCCGTGCCAGCACGCGCCCCAGGCTGCTGCGCAACGCGACTTGTTCCACACTCTGAATTGGGCAAATCACGCGTTCAATAATATGTTGGGCGCGTGCCACAGGCAAAGCATGCGGATCATAGTCGGAAATACAACTGAGGATGGCAGAGAGCGTAGGTTGCGGCATGGTGGCGATCAGTTCAGGGCAATGGTTGGGAGGAAAGGTCAAGCTCGGCTTGCGCCAGTTCAGACAAGGTATTGAGATTGCGGAAGGCTTGTGCGTCTTCAAACATGACTTGGGCCAGCGCCAGATCGGCATACCAGGCGCTGATTTTGCGCCCACCGCTGGCAATAAAGTGGTTTAAATGTGGCAATACATTGGTTTTAATCAGGCAAAACACATTTTGCTCCTGGGTGTAAGCTTGGCCGTCGCGCATTTCCTGCGTGACGGCGACGGCGATGTCAGCCTGTTCAGTCTGGATTGCCAAGCTCAAGCGTGGGGCCAAATCCAGTGGCAAAAAAGGGCTGTCGCAGGGTACCGTGAGCAAATAAGGGCTGTTGCAATGCTGTAAGCCCACCGCCATACCTGCCAGTGGCCCGGCAAAGCCATCAATTTGATCGGGCCAAACCGCCACGCCCAGGCTTTGATACTGCGCCAAATTTTGGTTGGCGTTGATAATCACCTGGCCAACCTGGGCTTGCAGGCGGCGTAAAACGTGCTCGTAAAGTGGCTTGCCGTGCAAAGCTTGCAAACCTTTATCGACCTGGCCCATGCGCGTGCCACGACCACCGGCCAAAATCAAACCAGTGATGTCGGACGCTGCGATGCTTGCATTTTGTATTGGGCTACTCTTGGCTGCGGTGTTCATTTCTGCTGTACCTGTTTCGGCTGTACCCATTCATTACCCCCCGATATAACTCATTTCGACTTTGTTTAAAGCCGGGTTTTGGCTACTGCGCAAGGCAGAATACCGATCAGTACGGCCATGCCATATTTGCGCAATCACATTCGAGAGTTCAAGATCATTATGTCCGGCGCGCAGCAGGGCGCGTAAATCATGGCCTTGGCTGGCAAACAGGCAGGTATATAATTTACCTTCGGTGGAAAGCCGGATGCGGCTGCATTCATGGCAAAACGCTTGGGTAACGCTGGATATCACGCCAATTTCGCCGGCAGCACCATCCTGATAGCGCCAACGCGCAGCGGTTTCGCCGCTGTAATTGGCGGCAATGGGCTGGAGTGGGAATTGTTCATGGATTAATCGAATCACTTCAGCCGACGGCAGGACTTCATCCATTTTCCAGCCATTGGATGCACCCACATCCATATATTCGATAAAGCGCAAAATGAACGGCGTATTTTTGAAATAGCGTGCCATGGGAACAATTTCCTGATCATTATTGCCTTTTTTTACCACCATATTGATTTTGATGGGACCTAATCCGATTTTCTCTGCGGTTTCAATCCCTTTTAATACATCGGCTACCGGAAATTCGACATCATTTAATTTCTGAAATATGGTTTCATCCAGCGCGTCGAGTGACACCGTTACCCGGCGCAGGCCTGCATCTTTTAATGCCTGCGCTTTCTTTTCTAATAAAGAACCATTTGTGGTTAAGGTTAAATCGAGTGGCTTACCGGAAACGGTGTTTAAGCGGCTGAGCATTGAAATTAATTTTTCAATATTTTTTCGCAATAATGGTTCACCGCCGGTAATGCGGATTTTCTCGACCCCATGGGCGATAAAAATTTCGGCGATTCGGGTAATTTCTTCAAATGATAATAAAGAGGTATGCGGTAGAAAGGCATAATCTTTATCAAATACTTGTTTCGGCATGCAGTATACACAGCGGAAATTGCAGCGATCGGTAACGGAAATCCGTAAATCGTGCAGTGGGCGTTGTAGCGCATCGAACAGTTGACCGTTTGCCATTGCCAGCGTGGTGGGAATAGAGGGGATGGTATGGAGGCTGCGCTGATCGATCAAACGCACTGTGGTTTCGCTCATGATATCGAAGTCGGTGGATTAAGACCGCTACGATAGCATGAGCTGGGCCAAAACCCGGCAGGCAAGCGTTGAGGCTTGCCTGTTTTACACTTAATTTTGCGGTGGACGAGTGTCCACTTGCACCAACGGTTCATTCGATGGCGGCGGCAAAGGCTTGCGTTCGCGTCGAGCGGGTGTCGGTTGTGCTGCAATACTGGCAACGGCCTCTTGCGCGGCACGTAACTTTTCCGGATTGGTGCTGGCCATGGTTAAGCCTGCAGCACTGAGTAAGTCTTCAATCTTTGGTTTGGCTGGTTCGGGTGTGCTTGCAACATGCAGCTCCAGAGATTGTTGTACAGGCAAGGCTGGTGAAGCTTCAGCCACAGGTGTTGTTGCTTCGGGAGCCGTTGCTTCGGGAGCCGCTGCTTCGGGAGCCGCTGCTTCGGGAGCCGCTGCTTCAGCCACAGGTGCTGCTGCTTCGGGAGCAGCCGCTTCAGCTACGGGTGCTGCT
>CAMBDR010000555.1 GCA_945864765.1 Janthinobacterium lividum
TTGTTTGTGCGCTTGCCGCACTGGAATAGAAATTTCCTCTGGATAATAAGATAAAATGACCATTCAGATTAGCCGTGCTGGCTAATTGAAACCGGCCAGCGTTGAATCTACTTGGCACAATCGAATAAGTGGCAATTCATGGGTAATATTTCTAACCTTGCTAACCTTGCTAACGGCTGGTTTAGCCACTGGCATGTAGGCTTGATTGCCGCCACCCTGGCGGCCAGCCTGATTCAACTGTGGTTCACCCGCCACCGTCCTGACTCCGCGCGGGTGTTGCGCAATAACCTGCTGTTTGGCTCGGTGTGCCTGCTGTTCAGTCTGCTGGTACACCCTTTTACCTTGATGGCGATGGTGCAAACGGCGGACGTGCTCGATGAATTATCGACGCTCGGCCTGGGTTTGTTGTTAATTCGCATTTCCGGCCTGACCGCATTTCGCGTCTTTCTACCCGCTTTGCGCTTTAGCCCGCCCGCCATTTTGGAAGATATTTTACTGGTGCTGACGTATTTTGCCTGGGGCATGGTGCGCCTGCGTGCCGCCGGTTTGGACTTGACCGGTTTGGTCACCACCTCGGCCGTGGTAACGGGCGTGATTGCTTTTTCGATGCAAGAAACGCTGGGCAATATTTTGGGTGGTCTCGCCTTGCAGTTGGATAATTCCGTGCGCATTGGTGACTGGATTACCATTGACGGGGTGCGCGGCCAAGTGGTGGAAGTGCATTGGCGGCATACCGATGTGCGCACCACGAATGGCCATTTGATTGTGGTGCCCAATGGCGTGTTGATGAAATCGCGGGTGGATGTGTTTAGCCGGGTGGGGCATGAGCAATTTCGCCGTTGGCTCAAGTTTTGGGTCAGCGACACGGTGCCGCCGCAGGATGTGATTAAAACCGTGCTCAAGGCGCTGCGCGAGGCGCAGATTGAACATGTATCGAACCAGCCAGCGGTGGATTGCATCGTGACTGATTACAAGGAAGGCATGGTCGAATATGCGGTGCGTTACTGGCTCACTGACCCGCGCCATGATGATGGCACCGATTCGGTGGTGCGGGTCCATTTTTACAGCGCGCTGAAACGGCAAAATTATGCGCTGGCGCGTCCGGGTTTGAATGTGAGTTTGGTGAAGGTGCCGGGTCACGTCAACGTGCAGATTCAGGAGCAGGAATTGGTGCGGCGCAAGCATGCGCTAAGCCAGGTCGGCCTGTTTGCCATGCTCAGCGCGGAAGAAATCGCGCATATTGCCGCCGTGTTGCGCAATACCCCTTTTGTTAAAGATGATGTCATGACCAAGCAGGGCGCGGTGGCGCATTGGTTGTATGTGCTGGTGGAGGGCGAAGCCGATGTTGGGTATGAGTCAAATGAAAAAGCGAGTGAAAAAGCGAGCGAAAAATGGCGCACCCATCTGGCGGTATTAAAAGAGGGCGATGTCTTTGGTGAAATGGGTTTGCTCACGGGCGAGCCGCGCAGCGCCACCGTAACGGCGCGTACCGATGTGGTTTGTTATCGGCTGGACAAAGAATTGTTTGCGCAAATTTTGCGGCAGCGGCCCGCTTTGGCGGAAGAATTTGCCCCTATTTTGAGCCAGCGCAGCAAAGAACTGGCTGCGTTGAAATCCACCCCCAGCCAGCCCGTGGCGCATGTTGAGCATGCAACCTATGTCGACAGGATTCGGCACTTTTTCACGCTGGAGGGGTTTTAGGCTGGCCGGTTTTTAGCCTGGCCAACCACAGCGCCACCCAATTGATGCATAATGCGCTCTGGCACGCGTCAATCAAATCATCATTCTATTGGAAAACCCTTATGTCTGAAATGTCTGAAATGTCCGAAAAACCATCACTGGGCACGCAAGTGGTACACGCTGGTTTGGCCCCGGCCAAACAAGGCCAGGCGTTTATGCAAGGCCCGGCTTTTGCCAGCACCTTTCATCTGTCGGGCGAGGTTGACCCGGGCGTGCATCCATATGGTCGCTTTCACAATCCCACCTGGGATGCGCTGGAAGCGGGCATTGGTGAACTGGAACAAGGGCGCACCATTATTTTTCCGTCCGGCATGGCAGCCGGGGCGGCCCTGATGACCGCCTTGCTGGCACCGGGCGATTGCCTGTTACTGCCCTCGGATGGCTATTTTGCGACCCGTGCCTATGCCGAAAATTATCTCAAAAAATTCGGTGTGATCATCAAAACCGTTGCCACGGTGGATATGTTGCAGCAGGATTTTACCGGTATCAAACTGGTTTTCGTTGAAACCCCGAGCAACCCTTTGTTGGATGTCATCGACATTCAGGCCTTGGCAGCAAAAGTTCACGCCGCCAATGGGATTTTAGCCATCGACAACACCACCTTAACCCCGCTCGGGCAGCAACCTTTATTGCTCGGTGCCGATATTTCGATGTGTTCCGACACCAAAGCCTTGAACGGCCACAGTGATGTGGTATTTGGGCATGTGGCGACACCGCGTGAAGATTTGTTTGCGGCCATGCAGTTATGGCGCAAGTTATCGGGCAATATTCCTGGCCCGATGGAAGCGTGGTTGGTGCATCGGGGCCTGGCTAGTCTGGATTTGCGCCTGGAGCGCATGGTGAACAATGCGCAAGTGATAGCCGAGTATTTGGCGCAACATGAAAAAGTGGTCGCGATCCGCTATCCGGGCTTAAGCCATGACCCCTCGCATCAGATAGCCAGCAAGCAAATGCACAATTTTGGTTTTATCATCAGCTTTGATTTGGGCACGCAACAGGCGGCACAGAATTTTCTGAATGCATCCAAACTGATTTTTGAAGCCACCAGTTTTGGCGGTTTGCATAGCATCGCCGAGCGGCGCGCGCGTTGGGGTACGGATAACGTCTCGCCTGGCTTGATACGTTTGAGCGTGGGTTGCGAGCGGGTGAAGGATTTGTTGGCGGATATTGAAGCGGCGCTGGCGCAAGCCTGATTGGTGTATTCAGGTTGACGGGGTTAATGGAGGATATTGACATGATTGTTTACCCAAACAGAAGGGCCTTGTCGTGCGTGCTTGCATCGCTGGCTTTTTGGGCTTGGTCGGCAGGTGCGCAAACGGTTACCAGGGATAAACCGTATGTGCCCAAATTTGTGCGGGTTGAAAAGAGTGCAGAGGTATTGGATGGGGAAGCTTGCCGCCCGGAATACCCGAAGGAATCGGCGCGCAATGAGGAAGAAGGGACGGCTACGGTCGCGGCTACCATCGCCAGCAACGGCCAATTTCTGTCATCAATCATCCTTAAAAGCAGTGGCTTTCGGGCTCTGGATTATGCTGCTGTCACCGCATCTGCACGGTGTATGTTTCGCCCCGGCACGATAGACGGGAAACCAGTGCAATCGATTATCGCACGCGCTTTTGAATGGAAGATGGAATAATGCGTGCCTTCATTTTATGTGTGCTGGTATCGGTGTGGACTCACACTGCATTGGCACAAAATGTTACCCAGGTTGCTTGTCCTGCTGGACTTTGGATTGGGCCAAAATACACATTGGCCGACTCATACAATTTGGAGACGGCATACGAGTCGGCCAAGGAAAAAATGGCAGCGTCCGACCCTGGATTGGCGATGAGCATGATTACCTTCAGTTATGCCTTATTTTCTAATCGTAACACCACGCGTGCTGAGCCATTGTTTCAAGCGGGCTTGGCACAATTGGCGCAATCCGGTACGCCCGCCGATGCGGACATGGCGCAAACCTTGGTCTATATTGCAGAGTTGGCTGTTTGCCGTGAAGCCCTGGATCAGGCAGAAAAATTGTATTTACAGTCTATCGCTATCGATGAAAAACTGCCATTGCCCAAGCGCAAGCAGTTGGGCGCTTCGTTACGTAGTTTGGCGAGTTTGTTTTATCGCCAAGGGCGTTTTGCCGAAGGTGAAGCGGCTTGGGAGCGTAGTGAAAAGCTTCGGCTGGAACAGGGGGGCAAGCCTAACCCCACGGAAACCTTTTGGGCGGATGCGCAATTGGTTGAGCTGGTACGAAAGGGCAATATGGTCGCAGCCACAGCGCAGGCGCGATCTTTAGTGCAAAAGGCTGAGGCTGA
>CAMBDR010000556.1 GCA_945864765.1 Janthinobacterium lividum
GCGCTGCAGATAGGTGAGGGCGGCATCGGTGGAAGCAATCACATTGCGCCGCTCATCGCGAAAGGAGTTTTGCGTCAAATTGAAATCGCGCCCGGTAGAGGGAATAAATTGCCACATACCCGCCGCTTTGGCGCTGGAATAGGCTTCCGGGTTAAAGGCCGATTCAATAAAGGGCAATAAAGCCAATTCGGTTGGCATGCCGCGCTTTTCCAACTCTTCCAACACATGATACAGATAGCGTGAAGCCCGTAGCGTGGTTCTCTGGATATAGTCCGGGCGAGTGGCATACCAGTTGGTTTGATTCGCGACCAGTGGATTTTGCAAATCGGGAATCGCATAGCCACGCCGAATACGTGCCCATACATCGATTTGACCAAACTCCAGCAATGGGGAATCACCAATCTGGCTTTCCGTGCCGGGCGTCACAAAAGAATCAAGAGTCGAGAGTTTTAAATTGAGGGCGGGGTCGTTGTGGATCTCTTCAGCGCAGACAGTGGTTGCACAAAAGGCGCTTAGGATCAGGGTCGTCAGGATTTGAATTCGCATAATTCTCCAATATTGATGGTTTGCCAATAGTGGGTGTCAGTCACAGATCTGCGAGTGTAGTAAGAGCGTTTGAGCAAGTCAAGAAGAATGTCCGTTTCGTGACACTTTTTTTTGTTACTTATGAAAATTCGCCCAAACAATTTCTCGATTGGAAATAATTTTGCTGTGGAAAATATAAAGATTAAAATCTTTATCTGAGGGAATAATACGATTGCACCGGAGAAAAAAAGCCCGCCATGGAGGCGGGCTGAAATCTATTTCCAGGAGGAGAATAGAGGAGACGGGCGAATTATGCCTTCTTACCTCTTTATCAGTCCAATTTATCTTTGTAATTTCAGATATAATTAAATTGCATAACTCATTAAACCAAGCTCAGCGCACAGGAGCCATCCGGGTAGCTTGCGGTATAGCAGCGTGTGCATTGCGGACAAAACAAATGGGCTATTTTGACGCGCTCCTGGCGCAATACCAGTTGCAAATTCACGTCTTGACAAGCCGGGCAAAATTCACGCATGGCACCAAATGTTTTTGCATCCTGCGCTTCAAAACCTTGCTCAACGCGAACGCCATCAATGACGGTGCGCGGGTCAAGTTCGAGCAAGGTCAACATGGGCGGCGGTTGCTGCTCACGGCGTTCCTGGCTTAGCTGGGCTGAGGCTTGGTTCATACTTATCTCCTGTTTTTTAGGGTGTGGTTATCAACTGCGTTGAACCCCGTCATTATATCGGCCTCTACTCAAGATGGGTAAGAAATTGGTCAGTTTATGTAACTGAATCAAGCTTTCGGCGGCTTATTTGCGCGTGCCGGGGTTGTTGCTCTGTTTGGGATAGCGTGAAAGCACGCTGGGCAAGGCTTTGGGCAGGGTATTGGGGAAATCCCGACTATAGTGCAAGCCACGACTTTCCTGGCGCGACAAGGCACTATCGACGATCAAAGAAGCGACATCCACCAAATTGCGCAATTCCAATAAATCCGGCGTAATACGGAAATTGCGATAATACTCATCAATTTCTTCTTTCAACAGAAAAATACGGTGCTGCGCCCGTTCCAAGCGCTTGGTGGTGCGCACAATACCGACGTAATTCCACATGAAACGGCGTAATTCATCCCAATTGTGGGCAATCACCACTTCTTCGTCGGCATTGGTAACCCGGCTTTCATCCCACGCTGGTAT
Organism: Janthinobacterium lividum; assembly: GCA_945864765.1. GTDB lineage: Bacteria > Pseudomonadota > Gammaproteobacteria > Burkholderiales > Burkholderiaceae_D > CAMBDR01. The sequence goes on from CAMBDR010000556.1 coordinate 1,721, forward strand.
TGAGGGCACGTCCAGCAAGCCTTGCTGTTCAATATCTTGCGCCGCTGCCTTACCCAACACCACACACTCCAGCAAGGAATTACTGGCCAGTCGATTTGCACCATGCAAACCGGTGCAAGCAGCTTCGCCTACCACATAAAGGCCGGGCCGGTCGGTGCGGCCCATGGTGTCCGTTACCACGCCGCCACAGGTATAATGCGCTGCCGGAACGATGGGAATGGCCTGTTTGGTAATATCGATACCTAATTCGAGACAACGCGAATAAATCGTAGGGAAATGTTCCAGCAAAAATTCAGGGCTTTTATGGCTGATATCGAGGTGGACGTAATCCAGGCCGCGTTTTTTCATTTCAAAGTCAATCGCGCGCGCCACCACGTCACGCGGGGCCAGTTCGGCCCGCTCATCATGGGCCAGCATAAAGCGCTCACCCGCTGCATGGCCAGCTTCCGGCGGTAACTTCAACAACCCGCCTTCACCCCGAATTGCTTCGGTAATTAAAAACGATTTGGCGTAAGGGTGGTACAGGCAAGTCGGGTGGAATTGAATAAATTCCATATTGGAGATACGGCAACCTGCGCGCCAGGCCATGGCAATTCCATCACCCGATGAGGTATCCGGGTTGGTCGTATATAAATAGACCTTGCCTGCGCCCCCGGTCGCCAACACGGTTTGCTGCGCGGAAAAAGTCAAGACTTTGCCCGTACTCACATCTTGCACATATAAGCCGTAACAACGCGGATGGCCGCTGCGGTCGCCCAATTTGTTGGACATAATCAAATCAATGGCGCAATGACGTTCAAATAAACTGATATTGGCGTGATGCCGAACCTTTTCTTCCAAGGTTTTTTGCACCGCATGGCCAGTGGCATCTGTTGCGTGAATGATACGGCGTTGACTATGCCCCCCTTCACGGGTCAAATGAAAACCCAGCTCGGCCGTTTGGTCACGCGTAAAGGGCACCCCTTGTTCGATCAACCACTCAATTGCTTTGCGACTATTTTCAATAATATAGCGGGTGGCGGCTTCATCACAAAGGCCGGCACCGGCCACCAGGGTATCGGCAATATGTTCGGCAAAACTATCATTGGAATCGAGTACCGCAGCGATGCCGCCCTGTGCCCAACTGCTGGCACCATCCAGTAAGGAGCGTTTCGAGATAATCGCAACTTTTCGGCTCTGGGCCAAATGAAGTGCAACCGATAAACCTGCCAGCCCACTGCCGACGATGACAACATCAAAATTCATAAGGAGGAAATGAAAAAAGTGAAAGGGTAAAGTGTAAAAGGGCAAACGGTCAGGGCGCTAATTCATCCATTATGAAGAGTATTTAACTGCAACACAAGCCAGATTAACAACAGTTATTGCGGGTCAAGCTTGAAAGATTGAAATCAGCTGTGGGCGATTATGACATCACTTATCAGGAATTGTCGTAAATCACCATCATTTCTTTGGATTATACAAGAGCAGGGCAGAAGGATTTGATAAGATACCAGACACCAATGAGCAGACACCAATGAGCAACCCTGTGTATTGACCACTTTGAGGAATGCATGTCGAAACTCCCGGACCCAAGTTTGGCACTTGATGGATTGCGGCATTTGCTTGGCGATGAAGCCAAGCTGATGGCCAGCCCAAATCTTTTGGAATTTGGTGAAACCGATATTCAAATCATGGCCGGTTTTGCCCGCCAACTGGAGCCGTATTGCGAGCATTTCGGTGCCAAGCTGTATCAATACCTGTCCGAAATCCCCGAATTGGCCAGTTTTGACCTGGTTTCACTGAAACATCGTCAGTCGGCCTATTTTTCAGGCGTTCACAATGGCTGGACCAATCCGGTGTGGATACGCAGCCGGATTGAACTGGGCCTGAATCAATATCGAATTGGCTTGATGCCATCCTGGTATTTTGGCATTTACAGAAAAATATTGCTGGATGTATTGCCATTTTTATGGGAGGTACTGGCTGGTGACGTCACACAACTGCATGCTTGTTTCGACGCACTGGCCAAAGTAATTTGGTTTGATTTATCGCTTGCCTGTGAAGATTTCTTTGCCGATGACGAACGCGGTCTGGCTTTTCATGAGCAAATCGAAAAAATGAAGTTGCAATTGGCGACACCGCAAATGATGGGTAAGCAATATTTGCAATTTATGGCCAATGAATTGGCGCATGTACTCAATGTGCGCTATGCGATGGTAGCGCAGGTGCGCGGACCGGGCTATAAGGTCGCGGATGTGTTGGCGATGACGGACAATGGCAAAACCCTGCCGGAATTCAGTTATGAATTGGAAAGCACGCCCTGCAATATGGTGCTG
>CAMBDR010000557.1 GCA_945864765.1 Janthinobacterium lividum
TTGATCAGTAAGGGGCGCTGCAAACTGAGGGCTGCGTTGACGGCCAGTTTTAAATCGGGCGTGGCGACGTATTGCTCGGAGCCTTGGAAGCGTTTGGGCGAGGTGGTATGTTGCATGATGGCAATCAGGTGAGTTGGCAATGTCGGGTAGTATAAGCCAGAATTCAAAATCGTGGCGGTGGGCCTGATTTTTGTGCTGGCGAGTCAGAACTTTATGTGTTTTGGACTACCTACCCTTATAATTTTTCTCTGAACCATTGGGCAATCTCTTCAGTCGCCTCATCCCTGAACGGGGTCAAGCTGTGGTTGGCCTTGGGGTAGATAATCAACTTGTGAACTTGGCCGCGTTCTTTCAATTTGGCTGCAAGATTGATCGAATTATCCACCGTAACCCGGTCATCGGCATCGCCGTGCAAAAGCAAGATCGGCAGCTTGCTATCCAATTGATCCAGCCAGTAAATCACCGACCTGTCACGTAATACCTGTTCTTTGTTCGTTTTGTAATTGGGGATTAATCTGGAAAAAACGTATTTATCCATTTCTGGCCGTTGAATCGACTGCGGCCAATGATCCGTAACCCCTGCCCATACCGCAATGGCTTTGATACGTGGGTTATTCTTGCAAGCCAGATAGGTCATCATGCCGCCACGGCTCACGCCAACCATGCCTATGCGTTGGGTATCCACTTCCGGCATGCCCTCAAGGATCGGAATTAAAGCATGCACATCGTCCACATCGCGTCCGCCAAATTCATCCTGACCAATATTCACCGTCGTCCCCTTGGGCCATACGGGTGCACCCCGATATTGGCTGGCGATGACGATAAACCCTTTGCCAGCCAGATGAACCATCGTATCGTAAATAATGTGGATATGATTAACACCCAGTCGACTGTCATTGTTGCCTCCTCGATTGTAAATAATTGCGGGCAACTTTTTGCCGTTGGTATTGGCAAGTTTGACGGCATGGCCTTCGACCCACACGCCGTCTACTTCATAAATGAAGCGATAGCAAACATAGCTTTGGCCTTTATAATCGAAACTCTGGCCAAGGGGAAATTTGGGAAGGCCTTCGTCTTGCTTTGCAAGCTTTTCGCCAATGCCCGGTTGGGGGCCATAATAGGCCGGGCCACGGCTTGCAAAGCAATTTTCCTGATTCCTGATTGACAAGGCACTGGAAAAGGAGGGGGGCGCTGTTTGTGAATGGTCGGGATTAAGTGCTCGATTGTCATTTTTTGGTGTCGCCGAACAGCCCGCCAGTATGGTGAAAATTAGCAGTAAGAATATGGTTTTCATATAGAATGGCTGTTATTTGAGAATTGTGTAAAACCAATGTACAACTTCATCGCTCCCATTGCCGCGACTGCGTAGGAAAAAGTGGTTCACTTCAGGATGTGTTTAAGGCGATCTATCCAATATAGCATTGGCTGCCGCTAAAGCACCCATGCCATTGTCAATTTGTTAGAATTTGCCACCACCGCTCCCGCTGTTGCGAGAACGATGGTGCAAGACCTGTCAGATGAATAATCACAATTTCATTTCTTAAAAATATGTGGGTATTCAAGCAATGTCTGTAGAAAAACTTTTGCAGGGCTAATTTTTCTTAGCCGCCGCAGTAGTACATCCAACCCATTTGCGGGCTGCAAATACCACCGCAATCGCGGTAATCGCGGAGGTTTTCAAGGCCACCGGCGACATTTTGTAATAATACTTCTTCAATTACTTCAAATGCAGTATTGAAATCTTGCTCGTTCAACTTCTTTTCCATGGAAATCCTTATTAATATGTTAGATGATTTAAAAAATTCTACTACTTGAATTGCCGGTTTGCAAAAAAACATTTTTAATAATTCTCGGATGAAAATTATTTTTAATGTGTTAGCTATTTGTATATTTGATCTGAATCGCTTGCATCCGTAATTCAGCCAAATAGAAACGTGTATATTTCTGATGAAAAACTTGATACCATTTTAAAAAGCAATCTTTTCCTAACTTTTGAAAAACGTAAGTGTACTGCCAACGCTTTTCATCCATGATTCTTGCATTCCTTTCATCTTCTCCCAATGCCGATAATTCGGCAAATCTTTCAATGACTTCGGATTCTGTGCCGACAGTTGGAACGTGGTCAATGAAATAGCCAAAATGATCAAAGCAAAATTTCCTGTAATCTCTTGTGAATAATATAAACGTATGCCACATTTCATCAATCACCAGCAGCGATGAATCAATGGAAAACATTCTATTTTCATTTTTAAGTCCTTCAAATTCCATTTCATTAATCAACCATAACATCTTTTTTACTTGATCAAAAATCTCGGCCGCTTCCTCAAACGAGATTGCAAAAGATTTCATAAATCCGGTCACAACCTTTGTATTTTCATGGAGAGCCACAGCTTCCAATGATGGTCTCTTTTTTTCTAAATTTTTTTCCATTATCTATATAGTAAAAATCTGAAATGGCAGCAATTCGATTTTCAATTGCAATGCTGTCAGTACAACTCGTTAAAAACCAATCCACCCAAGTTAAGGAGAAAGTGTGCACTTAAATGAATTATTTTAAATAATTTTTAGATTTTACTTGACATGCAAATAAAAATGCGCGCGCAAGTGTGAATTTTTTATTCCACTGCCTGCCATGTCCATTCTAACCACACTGTTTCAAGATTTCGCCGCCCGACTATGCTCAACAGAATTTCTTCACGATGCGCGCCATGCCGACCATCCGACCGCGTTTTCGCGCTGCCGCAAGCTGCCCTTACCGACACTGGTCGCCATCATGCTGACGGGCATGCGGATGAGCGTCCAGGCCGAACTGGACACCTTCTTCGCCCATCTTCGCCAACAAGCCCAATTGGTCCACGAAGTGTCCGAGCAAGCGTTTGCCCAGGCGCGCGCCAAGCTGTCCCTGACCGCCATTCCCGGCCTCAACAACTGGCTTATCGCGCGCGCCGAAAAGGACGGGTTTGTGCCGCGCTGGCGCGGGCTACGCCTGGTCGCCGCCGACGCCTCGACAGTGCGCTTCGGTCTGCGGGCCAGCCATGTTAAGCGCGCCGCTCTGGCCGATCAAATCCTGTTCGGTCTGTTCTTGCCGGGGCCTGACCTGATGCTCGCCGCCACCCTTCACAACATCCACGAATGCGGCGAGCGTCAGTTCTTGTTCGAACACCTCGACCGCCTTTCCCCGGACGACCTGCTGCTGCTCGACCGTGGTTATCCCTGCCGCTGGCTGGTCTCCTTACTAAACCACCGCGCCATCAAGTTCTGCATGCGCGTCGATAATGCCAACGGCTTCACCTGTGTACGCAAGTTCATGCGCTCGGGCGCACTTGAGCAAGTGGTCATGCTGCCCGCGCCGAACAAGCGGGACGCGCTTGACTACGAGTGCCCGCGCAAACCGCAGCGTGTGCGCCTGGTTCGCAACGTCTCACCCAGCGGCGAGCCGCGCGTTCTGATGACCAACCTTTTCGACGACAAGCTCTACCCGGCCAACTGCTTCGCTGAGCTTTACCACCAGCGCTGGGGCATCGAGGAGGCGTTCAAGCGTCTCAAGCACCGACTTAATCTGGAGCACGTCACCGGATTGACCCAGCAAGCCGTGGCCCAGGATGTCGCCGCCAAAATCGTCTGCGACAATTTGCAGGCACTCGTCGCCCTGACTGCACATGCCGACGCCGATCTACCTGACAGCCGACGCGTCAACCACGCCTACGCCCACACCGCGCTCAAGCCGTTGTTGCCCATTCTTCTGCTTGGCGGAAGGATCGGTCGAAAGGTCGGCAAGCTACTGCGGGGAATGCTTGACTTGATTGCCGGACGAACCTATCGCCATCGTGAAAATCGCTCAAAACCACGAAATGCAGGTCGAAAACCGCACAAGGCCATGAGTCAGAAAAACTGCTGAAATGGCTTAACTTGGGTGGATTGAACAAACTGGGGCCCTTGGGGCAATGGATTTGCTAGCTTGTCTGCTAAAGTCACCAATGGTGGGTACTTTTCTTTTGGAAAGAGATTGTCGTAAGTAATTAGTTCCG
>CAMBDR010000558.1 GCA_945864765.1 Janthinobacterium lividum
GGAAGCGGTGCGCATTCACGATTCCAGGCGCGGCCAGGGCCTTGGCAGCAAGCTGTTTGAATGGGTGATTGCTCGCGCCAAGGAACGCGACTGCCGTATGGTGCAATTGACCACCGACAAACAGCGCCTTGACGCCAAACGCTTTTATGAACGGCTGGGCTTTGTTGCCTCGCATGAAGGGATGAAGCTGATTTTGCGCTGAACCAGCATCAAGCCAGCATCAAGCAAACATCAAACAAACATCGCGCGCACTAGTCTTGCCGCCCTCACTTCAACACCTGCGCCAAGCCAAAATCATAACGCTCCAGTTTTGGATTTAACACGCGTGAAAACTTGCGGAAATCAATGCTTGAAAAGTCTTCCTCGCCAAACCGGGTCAGGAAGCGCTGCGCCATTTTGTCGTCCAGCAGGGCAAATAAGGACAGCTCCTGCTCCAGCCCCTGTTTGGCAAAATCGACCCCATGATGGTAGTCATACAACATCACCAAGGCCCATGCGCCAGCGGTAAAATGGCCGCCTGCCAGGGCGGCAATTCTGCCCTCCACCACATTGCGCAATACCTCGGGCGAATTGTTGAAGGTGGCAAACAGTAAGTCACGGCCGGGCTTGCGGCCCGCCCCCTCGGCTGCCGTCATCGCACCATAGGCCATTAAATCGCTGGCCGTCCAGATGGCATTGAGTTTGGGGTAGCGTTGCAACAACAATTCAGTCTGCTGTTTGGCCCGCTCACGATCCCAATTGCCGTACACCGCTTGTTCCACCACCACCGATGGCTGCGCCTCGAAAGCGCGCATCGCACCCGCCATGCGCTGAACCCCGGTTGGCGTGAATTTATCACCACCGATCACGGCAACATGCATTTTGCCGTCGCTACTGCTCAGGTGCGCCTTTTGCATTTGGCGCACCAATTCGTCTGCGGTCAAACGCCCGGCTTCACTGGAATTGGGCGAAATCGCGCCGATCCAATAAGGAAATTTCTGGCGCGGCACACCAAATTCCAGCACTTGCTCCGGCACAAAGGTGCTGAAGGCCAGCAGGGTCTTGATCTTTGCCTCGCCCGCCATACGCAACATTGCGCCAGCGGCAGAACGATCATTGGAAATGATCAGATAATCCGGCTTTTTGGCGCGCAAGGTGATTTGATGTACCGCATCGGTCAACTTAATTTGGTCTCTATTACAATAAATCACTTCCAATTCAATACCCAGTTGACGCGCGGCCGGTTGCATGAAGCGGGTCACGCTGCGCCAGTACGGCTCGTTTTCGGCACCGGGGCTGACAAACACCACGCTCAGGTTTGCGGCCCAGATCAGCGGGCTGGCAAGCCATAACAGCACGCCACACAGCGCGCCACACAGCAATGAATAGTTGGATTTCAAGGTCAATTCCTTTCAAGGTCACACTCTCCTCCATTGGCTGCGTCACAATGCGATGAGGCAAACAACAGGATAGCGCAATTTTCACCCGATAACTTTATTTTTGAATGGAAGCGCCCATGAAACATTTCAAGCGCGCATTCTTCTGTATCATACCAGCCATGACCAACACAATCGTTGTCGCAAATAAATGACGCTCGATCAACATAAAAAGCGCCGTCACCTTTCACTCACGCTCAAGCTCGTGGCATGGGTCGGCGCGTTCAGCGCCCTGTTTACGTTGGTGATGACAGTCAGTTTAATTATGCTACGTTACCAGGAAGAAAAAACACTGGCGCTGGAGCGCGTAAAATTTATCGCCAATAGCTACAGCAAAAGTCTCGCCAACAGCCTGTGGGAAATCGATATGCCCGGCGTGCAATTGCAAATGGAAGCACTATCGCGCTTCCCTTCGGTCGAACAAGCGCTTTTAACAAGCAAAACAGGGCAATCACTTCACCTGAGCCAACATCGCCTGAACAGTAACGACCCCGCAATTTACCACGACCTGTTCTGGCAAGAGCGCCTGTTCAGCCCCTTGTACCCGGATCGGGTGGTCGGCCATTTGACGCTGTATGTCGATAAAGCGGCCTTGATTGCACAGGTGCGCACCGACGCCTTGCGCATTCTTGCAGGTGAAGTGGTGAAAGGCTTGTTGTTGAGCTTATTAATCACCTGGATCATTTCGCGCCTGGTCACACGCCACATCTCCAATCTGGCGCGCCAAACCGCTGCGCTCACGCCCAGCAAACTGGATCAACCCATCATTCTCAGGCGCAAGCCTTCGCAAAATGTGGATGAACTCGATCAATTATGTGCGGCCTTCAATCAACTGCACCAGAACCTGCTCGAACACGCGCAGCGCGAAGAGATCCAGGCGCAACTGGTAACCCGTGAAAGGCTGGCGGCCCTGGCCGCGCTGGTAGCCGGGGTTGCGCACGAACTCAATACGCCACTGGGAAACAGCATCATGATGACCAGTGCCTTGCAGGAAGCCACAGTAAAGCTACAACAAAAACTGGCAAGCCAGGTTTTACGGCAAAGCGACCTGCTGGAATTTATTGCCGATACCACTGAGGCCGCCAGTGTCATCATGCGCGGGCTAAGCAGTGCCGCCACGCTGGTCACCGATTTTAAACAGGTTGCAGTGGACCACAGCACCGAACAGCGCCAGGTTTTTGATTTGCACCAAACGATGAGTGAACTGGTTTCGACCATGATGCAGGAAATCAAGGCGGCGGGCCACATGATCGAACTCGACATCCCCGAACAAATCACCATGAACAGTTACCCTGGCCCGCTGAACCAGGTGATATCGGTGATGATCGAAAATGCGCTGGTGCATGCTTTTGAAGGACGAGAAAATGGCCAGATGCGGCTAACGGCCTGTTGCAATCAGGCCGGACAGGTACAAATCCGGTTTCAGGATAATGGCGTGGGCATTATCGAGCACCATCTCAGGCGCATATTCGATCCCTTTTTCACCACCAAAATGGGCCAGGGCAGTGGTGGGTTGGGCATGAATATCTGCTACAACATCGTTACCACCTTACTCAACGGCCAGATCAAAGCGCAAAGCACACCGGGCCAGCACACGGTTTTTATTCTTGATCTGCCACTGACTGCGCCGGAACACCCATAATTCCATTTTATGGATTTGCCCTGAAAGTGGCGCAAAACCGTGGCCGCGTGAGTGATGCCGAGCTGTCCAGCCTGTACGCGATGGGTTTCGATCAGGCTAATGTGATTGATTCGGTTAGAATGGCATCTTGCGCCCTGGCTATGGTGGCTAACCTGGCTAACGTGACCATAGGGCGATCACGATTCAATCACATTTTTCAGTCAATCAGGAGAGTCAGACATGGGTATGATGCAGGAATTCAAGGAGTTTGCGGTCAAGGGTAATGTGATGGATATGGCGGTAGGCGTGGTGATTGGCGGCGCATTCGGCAAGATTGTATCGTCCTTCGTCGCGGATGTGGTCATGCCGCTGGTTGGCACGATGATTGGCGGTGTGAATTTCGCCAGCCTCGCCATCACCATCAAAGAAGCCGTGGGCACGACACCGGCAGTGGTGTTGGCGTATGGCAAATTCGTTCAGAGTGTGGTGGATTTTGCCATTATTGCGTTTGTGATTTTTATGGTGATCAAAGCGATTAACGCGACGAAGAAAAAAGAAGAGGCGGTGGCCGCTGCGGCACCGGCCGCACCACCGCAGCAAGAGCTGTTGCTGGCCGAGATTCGGGATTTGTTGAAGGCCAATGCGAAGTAGCCATTATTACCAGCGCTTGAAGCGGGGCCAGTCGATCAGGGGCGTTATCAGGGCGCTAATTAGCCAGCCGCGCCAATATCGGCTGGGGTGCCGTTGAACAAGGCGCTCAATTCTGGCGAAAAGACCGCTTGCCTGCGCATTTCCACCAATACCGTAGGCTGGCCGAAGTGGCGGATCTCATCCAGCGCAAGTTCGGCGTTGGCTGGCTGGTTGGCTGCGGCTACTACCTGGGAAAACGCGGCGCAAGGCTTTGCGTTCGGCTTGTTCTTCTGGCGTGAGTTTGACGCTCAATGCATGGGTATTGAGTTCGGCCAAGCGCTCCAGCTTGTTATTGCCAG
>CAMBDR010000559.1 GCA_945864765.1 Janthinobacterium lividum
GTGGTAGAACGGTACGCCTTGCGCCAGCGTCATCATTGCGGTGCCCAGATTTTGTGCCCGGATACGCTCGGCAATCGGGGTGCTTTGCGGCAGTTTATAGGCGTTGATATCGAACAGGGTTTGGTTATCATGCGCTTCGACGTAGTTGATGGTTTCAAACGGATCGGTGTTATAACCCGCTGCCTGGCCGGCGTAATCAATCTCGGAACTCTTCTTGCTGGCACCCGTGCGGTCGGTGAAAGTGTAATCCTTCAAGGTGCCGGACAAACCCACCCGTACCATATCGGCCAAACGCAATAAATCGTCTTTGCTTTGGGTGCTGGTGGCGTTTTTGTCGTAGAACACACCATTGATAAAGCCTTGTTGGCTGATGGTGTTTTCGCCATTGTCGCAGCAACCGCCACCGCGCACGGCATCACGCAAACGGTCGTTAAACGAACCGATGCCGCTGCCTGCCCTATTGGACTGACGGGCTGGTTTGAAGCGCGCATCGTTTTGAATCGCGCCGAAATTCCAGGCTTCGCCATAAATATAAATCGGGCGACCGGCGGCTGCAGCGACATCGGCTTTGAGTTTATTCATGGTGTCGATTGAGTGAAAACCCATCAAATCGAAACGGAAGCTATCGACCTGATATTGGCTGGCCCAGGTGCTGACCGAGTCGATCATCAATTTGGCCATCATTGCGTTTTCGCTGGCAGTGTCGGCACAGCAGCTATCGGTGATGCCGCTACCCAAAGCATTTAAACGATGGTAGTAGCCGGGTACGATTTTATCCAATACCGAGCGATTATTTTGACCTGCGGCGTTGGTGTGGTTGTACACCACGTCCATGGCCACGCGCAAACCGGCCTCGTGCATGCCCTTGACCATGCTGCGAAATTCGCGTACCCGCACTTTACCGTCGTTGGCATCGCTGGCGTAGCTGCCTTCGGGGGCTGTGTAGTGGTAGGGATCATAGCCCCAGTTGAAGCAATCTTTGTCCGAGACGGCAGCAATGGCGGCTTGTTGTTGCTCCGAATCGGCGGCGGCCGCCGGGATGGTTGGCGAGATGCAATTGCTTTCGTCGATGGTGGCAATATCAAACGTGGGCAGCAAATGAATATGGGTCAAACCCGCTTGCTGCAATTTTTTCAGATGCTTCATGCCATTCGAATTGGTTTCGGCAAAGGCCAAATATTTACCGCGCCGTGCGCTTGGCACCGTGCTGTCACTGACGGAGAAATCGCGGATATGTAATTCATACAGCGAAATATCGGCCGGGTGGGCCAGCGCGGGAATGGTATGGTTGTCCCAGCCTTCGGGTTTTAAATCAGCACTGGCCAAGTTGGCCACAAAGCTGCGTTGGCTATTGGCATTCAGGCTCAGTGAATAGGGGTCGGTAATTTCATTGGCCACCACTTTATTGTCGGCATAACGGGAAAAACCATTCACCGCATACGTGTAATACGCAATATTGGTGTAAGCGCTGTTGGGTGCGGTGTAAGACCATACGCCGCTGGCGGCATCTTCCACCATATCAACCGTGGTTTTGTTGGCGCTGGTGGCGTCGGTAAATACGTTGAGTTTGACCGATTGCGCAGTCGGTGCCCACAGTTTAAAGGTGGGCACATTATTGCTGTCAAAGGTCACGCCCAATTTGGCATTGGCCGCGCTGGCAGCATACACATCGTCCAGTGCGGCAGCGGTTTGAATCGAGCTGGCCTGGATCAGTTTGCCGGCGCTGTCGAGTTGGGCAATCACCACTTGGCCTTTTAAGCGGGCGCGCGCGTTGGCGGCATCGGTATCGCTCAGTTTTAATGCGGTGGCGCTCTTGATGTGCGGGAATTTGCTTTGCTGCGCAGCCGACAAACCACCTGCGGCGACACTTAAGTTATAGCTGCCATCACTACCTGAGAATGCACCAGCGGCATCGACGGTGATATTGCCATTGGCGGCGTAATACAGTTTATAGCTGCCCGTGGTCGGCACGTCTGGCCAGGCCAAGGTGGCTTTATCCAGCCATAGCGCTTTGGCGTCGGAGAAATTGGCGAGCGTGATCGGCAATACCTTATCGCTAATGGTACAACTGCCTTCCAACATCCAGACTTCTTGCCCGGTGGTGGCGATATTGCTGGCGATAGGCAAGGCTTGATCGCTACCGCAGTTTTTAGTGCCACTGCCATCGGTGACGAGGAATTTTACCGTGGTTTTGGTGGTGTCGAGCGGGATATCGACATAGCCGCCGAAGCTGTCGGTTTGGGTAAATAAAAAGCGATCCTGAATCCAGGTAGCCGAAGGTTTGGCCGGGCCTTCAAAGGCATATGCGCCCCATTTGGCTTCATCTTTTTGAGTGCGGTGAAAGTGCATACGCAGGGTTTTGGCGGGAATGCTGGCCACGGGCGTTGGGGTCGGGGTGGCTGTGCTGCTGGTGCTGCTGCTGGTGGCACCATCGCCGCCGCCGCATCCGGCCAGGAGGCCACTGCACAGCATCACGCTGGCGGGCAGGGTTTTAAAAATTCCGGAGAAAAATGACATTGGGTAATCCTCAATTGGGTTGCTGTCTGGGAAAAAGCTTGTTGGCTATTTTTTTGCTGGTTTTACAGTTTTTTACTGGTTTTAGTGGGCGCTACAGCGCTGGCGCTTTGCTGTGGATGGTGCAATCGGATTCCAGCACCCAGATTTCTTGCCCTGTGGTGGCGAGGGTTTCGACCAGCTTCACGCTTTGGTCGCTACTGCAATTTTTATGGCCTGCGCTATTGGTCACCAGCAGCTTCATTTCGGTTTTCTTGGCATCCATGGCAATATCGACATAGCCGCCGAAGTCATCGGTTTTATCAAACATAAAACGGTCTGAAATCCAGGTTTTGCTGGGCTCTTTCGGGCCTTGCCACGAATACACGCCCCAGTTGCTGGTGTCGTTTTTTGCGCGGTGATAATGTACCCGCATGGTGCTGCCAGCAACTGCTGCCGCTGGGCCATCGGCCGCCATGGCAGAACTGACCGGCAGGGCACTGACCATGATAACGGAAAGGGATAAACCGAATAAAGCGGTGGTCAATTTGGAAAATTGCATGATGTCTCCTCTGTGGCAGCAAGTTAATTGATGAAATAAATGAAAGACTTACGAATTATTGGCGTCATCCGAAATCTCAAAGCGCTTTGAATTTGGGTTCTAATTCAAGCCGTCTATGGCATGAAGCGAGCTTGGGCGTTTGTTGATTGGGGATGGTTGATGCGCACGTTACCATACCCGGCTGTGGGTTGTTTGATATTTTGTGCGCTTATGGTCAATGCCCGGCCTAAATCTTGAATTCCAGTTTCACGCTAAAAGTGGCATAAGTGCGGCTGGTTGAGCTCCCGGTTTGTGCGCCATTGGCGTTGATCACTTGTTCGGCGCTTTCCGAATCGCGATGCAGCAAATTGCTGGCACTGATGCGCAATTGGGTGGCGGCGCTGAATTTCCACAATCCATATAAATCCAATTGGCGTTTGCTGCCGGTGTTGCTGTGTTCGCTGCTGCTGGTTTGGGTGGCATAGGCGGGTGTCCAGTTATAGCTGCCGCCCACGGTGAGTTTGCTGAGGTGGCTTTGCGGCAGGCGATAATCCAGCCCCACATTGCCGGTTTGCTTGGCTTGACTATCGAGTCGGTTGTCCGGGCCGGGCACCGCTTCCACGCGTGACCAAAAGCGGCTGTAATTGAGTCGAAAATCGAGTGCGGGTGCATTGTCCATCAGTTCGGCCAACTGAAATTTTGCTTCCAATTCTAGCCCACTGCTATTGGCTTTGCCCTGATTGAGCGGGGCTGAAACCCAGCGCCCATTTTGCAAGGTGGTGCTGCGGCGGATCAATTCATTCAAATTGCGCCGGAACAAATTGACGCTGACAATGCCGCTGCGGCTTAAATAATGCTCAAACGCCAAATCGACCCCGGTGGCCAGTTCGGGCTGCAAGCCGGGGTTGCCGATGCGGTCGGGGCTGGTGGCACTATTCAAGCGCGACAGGCTGGGCAGGGCGATGAGATCAACCAAACCCG
>CAMBDR010000560.1 GCA_945864765.1 Janthinobacterium lividum
CGTACTCGCTTCGCGCGAACGGATCACTTCCAGGCCCACATTGGGATAGCCATTATTGGAACTAAAACGCCGCTCTTCGGCAAAACCATCGACCACGCTCGCTACCTGCCCCAGGCGCACCACTTCATCGCCGCGTCGCTTGACGACAATTTGTTCAAACTCGGCCGGGCTTTCAATCCGCCCCACCAAACGAATACTTTGCTGCTCCAAAACACCCCCTACTTTGCCCACGGGTGCTGCGGTATTTTGGCTACGCAAGGCGGTGACCACTTCACCCACCGAGATATTGTAGGCGCGCAATTTTTCCGAGCGCAACAAGACGCTTAACTCACGCTGCAAATCGCCATATAATTCCACCACGGCCACACCTTCCAGTGCGCGCAGTCGCGGCGATAAATCGATATCTGCCAGACGGGAAATTTCAGCATGGCTCAACGTCGTTGAGGAGAGCGCCAATTCCATCACAGGCTGTGACGATGGTTCGCGCCGTTCGATCACGGGTTCGCGCATTTCTATCGGCAGTTTATAACGCACCGAAGCAATCGCATTGCGCACCTCATCGCTGGCTTCGATCATATTTTTCTTAAAATCAAAAAAAATAATAAAAGTCGCAAAGCCTTCGCCCGAAGTCGATTCCAATTTATAGACGCCGCTCAAGCTTTGCAATGACTTTTCGATGCGATTGACGACTTCGCGCTCCACCGCTTCAGGTGAGGCACCAGGATAAGGAATATTCACCGCCAGAACCGGTTGCGCCACATCCGGAATTTGATTGACCCGTAATTTTTTAAGCGCCAACAAACCCACAGCCATCATGGCGATGATAAGTACCACCGTGACAATAGGACGCTTGATACTGAAATCAGACAAAAACATCGCTTATTTCTCCACTTTGGCTGATGCCTGGGTTACCCCAATCTGCCTATTTAATTTGGCTGATTCAGCCGCTTGCACGGGGTCACCGTCTTTAAAGGTAATTTGGGGACTACGCAACACTTGCGCACCACGGGTCAAACCAGACAAGATCTCAAACTCGCCCCGGCGCGTATCGCGCGCGCCCAGGGTGACCGCCGTTTTGCGCAACACTTTTCCATCAACCTGCCACACAATGCTGCTGTCGCCATTTCTGACAATCACGTTTTCAGGCAAGCTGATACTTTGGCGGCTTTCCGTTGCGACCATGCCTTCTGCATACAAACCGCCTACCTTGGGCAAATCCTGGTTTGAAAATTCGATCAACACCTCAACCTGACGCGTAACCGGATTGGCCGCCGGATCGATTCGCTTGACCTTGCCTTCAAACACTTGCGTACCATAACCATTGATATTAAACGTGGCGCGTTGGCCCACCTTGACCTGCGCGACTTTTTCGGTTGAAATGCGTCCCTCAAACCGCATACTGGCAGGGTCAACCACCTTCATTAACTCTTTGCCAATCGAGACAGTATCACCCGCCGAGGTTTTGTTTTCGCTGACGATACCATCAAACGGTGCCCGCACCACCGTATGCTGTAATTGTTGACGTGCTTGCACCACGCGGGATTTGTTGGCGACCAACTCACTTTGCGCATTATTACGCCGGTTTTCCGCATCTTCAAGACTCAGTGTCGAGGTCATGCCCGAAGCACGCAGGGTTTTTAAGCGTTGCAGTTGGCGTTCGGACTGCTCCAACGATTGCCCCGCCGCACTGGCAGCCTGTTCCGCAGAACGCAAGGATTCGCGAATCGAGGTTTCATCCAAGCGCAGTAAAACTTCATCTTTTTTAACAGGGTCACCATTTTCTTTAAGCACCTTTAACACCACACTCGGTATTTCTGCCCGCAAATCAGCACGCCGGGCTGGCTGTATCGTACCCGTCACGACCGGGCCATCGAAATGCGCATTATCTTTAACCAATAAAACATCTTCAGGCGTAATCAATAAAGGGCTGGCCGCCGTAGCACTGGCCGAAACCTCATTTGATCCCTTCTTACATGAAATAAGTGTCGTAACAATGAAAATAGCAATACATATGTTGCGTAACATGGATAACTCTCCGACAATCTGCTTGGTCAATCGAACCTGCAGTATATCAATATTATTGGTCTCACCCGAGTTTGCACGTGAAACAAGTCACGACCACCCGCCTTTTGTCTCATCTGACACGCAGTCACTCATCATACTTTCATTGGCAAGATAACCATTTGCAAGCCATCAAAGTGCAATCGCCTCTGGATTGCCAAAGCAGCTTGGTTATGCAATAGCCGGGTAAACCAATTATCATTGGCAAAAATAAGCTTACTGGTGAAGAAAATAGCGTTAGGATAATCCTTATTTATTTTCTGCGATAATTTTATCACCTCATCAACCACATCAATACCATAGCCGATATAAGAGCTGGAAGCCATTTGATGACTGTGGCAAAAATCCACAAAATACTGCAAGGTGTGCGCCGCTTCATCGCGCATTTGCTCCAGCGCGCCCTCACCACCATACGCCTGCGCATCCACGGTGCGCGCATTGACGAAAATAAAATTCTTAAAATGCCCCGGAAACATGCGTAAAACCCACAACAAGGCATGCAAACCGCCGCCGCGCGAAGTGCCGACAATGAATACGGCGGTCGGATTATTGGGATCGGGCAAGACCGGATCGGGATGCTCGCCCGGTGCTTGTTCAGCAAAGACTTCGTCCACTGACTGGATTGCGCGCTTGGTGGCACGATAATGATCGCGAATCACCACGCATATTCCTGCAATCACCGCGATGATGAACAGCGTTTCCCATCCCCCTTCCATAAACTTCTCTTTCAACAAGATCAGTAAAATGCCCGCGCAAATTAAAAAGCCAAGCAATGACAGGAAAAAACGCCGCCGCCAATGCGCCAATTCGCCCCGATTTTGCCACCAATAACGACACAAGCCAAACAGCGACACCGCAAAGGTTAAAAATACCGAAATCGAATACAGTACCACCAATAAAGTCACTTTCCCCTTGGTCCAAAACAAAATCGCCAAGGCCGCCAGGCCCAGCACCAAAATGCCGTTTTGGGTAACCAGGCGCGTGGACAGGTAGCGAAATTTGTGCGGCACCCAGGAGTCGGCCGCCATATTCGCCAGAACGGAAGGCCCACCCAAAAAGCCGGTATTGGCGGCCACAAACAGCAAACCCGCTTCCAATGCCAGCACCACGGCCAGTAATACCTGATTGAGCAGCGGGCCACCCAAATGCATGCTATTGATAATGGCGCGAAAGGTTGAGGCATTCAAGGTTTCGCCCGGCACGGGCTTGGCATCCCACAGCAGGTAGAGCAAGATGATGCCGCCTGCGGTAAAGGCCAGCGATAGCGCCATATACATCATCGTCATTTTACCAGTGCGCACACGCGGCTCCGCCAAAATATTGACGTTATTGGACACCGCTTCCAGACCCGTGTAGGTGCCGCCGCCCTGTGAATAGGCCAGCAATAACATACTGGCGACCCCGGTCCAACCGATGTTTTTCGCCAATTCTCGCGTATCGCTCATGGTTTGCGGCAATAAATTCGGCAAATCGCCCAAATGCGCGCCGATGCCATAGATAATCAAAATCAAATGGGTGACAACAAAGCCCAAAAAAATCGGCAACAAGACTTGAATCGCTTCTTTTAAACCGCGCAGATTCAATACAATCAACACCGCAATCATCACGCCTTCTGCCCATAGTTTATAGGGTTGAAAGCCGAGCGGCAAAAACGAAGCCAACGCATCCACCCCCGAGGCAATGGAAATGGCAATGGTCAAAACATAATCCAAAATTAGAGCACAGCCCGAAATCAAACCAAAATAAGGCCCCACCAATTTGCTTGCGACCCGGTAGCCGCCACCGCCGGTTGGAAATAATTCAATCACCTGGTTATACGCCAGCGCAATCACAAATACGGTAATCGCGGTGGCCAAGGCCATATACAAACCCAGGTGGGTATTGGCACCCAGCGCATGGAAGGTTTCTTCTGGCCCATAGGCGGATGAAGACAAGCCATCCGCCCCCA
>CAMBDR010000561.1 GCA_945864765.1 Janthinobacterium lividum
CAGCGGGAGCATTAGTAGAAACGTCAGCAGAAACGTCGGCAGGAGAATCAGAAGCTGCGCCCTCCCCCGCGCCAACATCAGCGCTGCCAACATTGCAGACCACACAATCGGCACGGCGGCTGGCAGGTTCACGCAATGGCCCGGCAGGCAAAAGCCAACCATTACCCACGCCGCGCTGATCAAACAACATCACTTCACACTGGCGTTGCAACGCATAATGTTGCAAGCCATCATCAGAAAGGATGATATTCACCTCAGGATGCGCCGCCAACAAGGCTTGCCCCGCTGCCGCCCGATTGCGCCCGACAAACACCGGGCAGTTGCCGCGCTGCGCGATTAAAACCGGCTCGTCACCCACGACGCCGGAAGCTGAATCAGCCAACACCGGCCACACCGCATCACCCTGCTTGCCACCAAACCCACGCGAGACCACCCCCGGCACCCAACCCGCAGCACGCAATGCCTGCACCAGGGCGATGGTGAGCGGGGTTTTACCGGTGCCACCGACAAAAATATTACCCACAACCAATACCGGCACCGGCAAGGCCACGCTTTTAAGATACCCGTGCAAAAAACCCCAGCGGCGCAGGCGCACCAGAGCGGAAAACAGTAGCGACAGCGGCCATAAAAGCCAAGCCGCCATGCCACGGGCTTGCCAGGTGCGGATAAAAAACGCTTCCAAAATTGGCGTCTACTTTCTATCCGAGGTTTGGGTGGCAAAGGTCAACTTTTCCAGCCCCGCCAAACGCGCCGCTTCCATGATATTAATCACCATTTGGTGGGTGGCCAATTGATCGGCATTGACCACCACCACCGGGGTGATGCCGCCATTGTTTTGCGCATTGGCCACTTGTTTGATATCTTCCGCCAAGCCCGCCACATCACGAAACGAGACCTGATTGCGATTAATTGCGTAATGGCCTTTGGCATCGACCGCCACATTGATTTCAAACGGCTTTTCCAGCGCTTTTTCTGCGTCCGCGCTGGGCAGCGTAATTTGCAATTCGGTAAATTTGCTATAGGTGGTGGTGATCATGAGAAAGATCAAAATCACCAATAACACGTCAATAAACGGAATCAAATTGATTTCCGGGTCTTCGCGAGTTTGACCACGGCGAAAATTCATTTGCGCGCTCCATGCACAATATCAACAAATTTCACCGCCTGCTGTTCCATGGCGACCACAAAGCCATCCACCTGGGCGCGGAAGTGGCGGAAAAATAACAAGGCTGGCATCGCGATCAACAAACCAAAGCCGGTGTTATACAAGGCCACCGAAATCCCGTGCGCCAATTGGGTAGGATTAGCCCCGGTGGCATTTTGCGCGCCAAAAATCTCAATCATCCCCACCACCGTGCCAAACAAACCCATCAGCGGTGCCAGCGAAGCAATCGTCCCCAGTGTAGTCAAGAAGCGTTCCAGCTCATGCGCGGCACCGTGGCCGGCTTCTTCAATCGATTCTTTCATCACATCACGCGGCGCATTGACGTTGCGCAAACCCGCCGCCAATACCCGCCCCAGCGGTGAATTTTGTTCCAATTTTTCAATCACTTCGGCATTGATTTTGCCGTTGTGATAAACCCGCACCACTTCATCCAGCAATTGCGGCGGTAGAATGCGGCTGCGGCGTAAATACAAAAGGCGCTCAACGATTAAAGCGACCGCAACAATCGATGCAAGTAACAGCGGCCAAATAGGCCAACCAGCGGCAATAAGAATGGCAAACAAGAAACACTCCTGGTTCAAAAAACGGGGACAAAAACAGTGTTAAAAAAATAAATTACGCAAGACAGTGAAAAATAAAACAAGCGGTCAAACCAGCCGAACAATGAAAACCCGACAGCAAAATGGAGCGAGCCAAGAATGTATCACAAACTTGGGCACATGATATGTGGATAACGGTGTGTGCAAATTCGGGACTGGCAGAGTAAGCCTTTGATTTATAAACGATTTTATGCAATTGCTGAAAAAACAGGCAGAAAAAAAATTATTCGATCCGGCCCTTACCGTGCGTTTTAAGACTTATCCCCAGGTCTTGCGCGATTCCAGGCCTGGTCCAGGCCCATTGTCGGCAATGTTTCCGGCAG
Source organism: Janthinobacterium lividum (assembly GCA_945864765.1). GTDB lineage: Bacteria > Pseudomonadota > Gammaproteobacteria > Burkholderiales > Burkholderiaceae_D > CAMBDR01. The sequence goes on from CAMBDR010000561.1 coordinate 2,088, forward strand.
ATGACATTTACCCACATTGGATGGGGATAAAAGTGTGTACAAGCGCCGACCAAGTGGGCAAAGTCCATGATTTGCAAGGAGTTTTCCGCACTGCACAAAAAAAGTGCAAATTGCCTGTTTTTGCCCAAACCGGGCTATAATTTCGTCCTTGCCAAAACGCAGTCTGACTAAATTTCAGGCAGCGTCGCCGAAAAATAAGGTTCCGCACAACTTATGTGGAGAACTGTGTGCACAAGCTGGCAAATACTATGACAAGCGACTGTTTTATATAGGTTTTTGATCGATGCTCATTTATTAGGCATTTTAAAAGTTAGAGTTTTTATACTTTTTTTGTACTACAGGGGAGAATCCAACGATCCCCACATTCTGTGGATAACTTTGTGAGTAACCCTCGCAATGAAGGCCAAAGTGCTTGATCCATAAGGCTTTTTTGGCGTTGCCCGAATTTTGAGCACAGCCAAATTATCCTTTAAAATCAATGACTTAAGAATTTTATGAAAATCACATTGCATTTTGTGACTGTTACATGACGATTTGCCCGAAATTGTGAACAGTTTTTCTGATGAAAGCACTTATGGCTTCTGAAATGACCTCCTCACCGGCGATTAGCCCGATGAATAATCCGCTGAATCGCCCTGCGGTGATTAGCGTGTCGCAATTGAATTTCCAGGTCGCGCAACTGTTGGAAAAACACATTCCTTTGTGCTGGATCGGGGGTGAAGTCTCGAATTTCACGCGCGCGGCGTCGGGTCACTGGTATTTCACGCTCAAAGACAAGGATGCCCAAGTTCGTGCAGTGATGTTTCGCGGCCGTGCACAATATGCACCATTTTTGCCCCGCGAAGGCGATAAAGTTGAAGTGCGTGCCACGGTTTCGTTGTACACGCCACGGGGTGATTATCAAATTAATGTCGAAGCGATCCGGCGCGCCGGGGTGGGCGACCTGTTTGAAGCGTTTTTGCGACTAAAAGACAAACTCGGGGCCGAAGGCTGCTTCGATCCTGCACGAAAAAAGCCGATTCCGCGTTTTGTGCGCACCATTGGCATCATCACCAGCCCACAGGCAGCGGCCCTGCGGGACGTGCTTTCCGCACTGGCGCGCCGCGCGCCGCATGTGGCGGTGGTGCTCTACCCCAGCCCGGTACAGGGCGCTGGCAGTGGCGAGAAGCTGGCGCAAGCCTTAAAGCTGGCCGTGGCGCGCAATGAGTGCGAGGTTTTGCTCTTGTGTCGTGGTGGTGGCAGTATTGAAGACCTGTGGGCTTTCAATGAAGAAGTGCTGGCGCGGGCGATTTTGGCCAGTACCATCCCCGTGATTAGCGGGGTCGGTCATGAAACTGATTTTACCATTGCCGATTTTTGCGCCGACCTGCGCGCCGCCACCCCCACCGCTGCGGCTGAACTCGCTGCCGTGCCGCGCGCCGACTGGCTGGCTGCCCTGCAAGGCCTGGCCCAAGCCATGACGCGCGCCAACCAGCGCAAACTCAATCAATTGCAACAGCGGCTGGATTGGGCTACGCGCCGCCTGCCCAGCCCGGCATTGCTGATCAGCCGCGAACGCTTGCGCCTGAACACGCTAAGCCAGCGTTTGCGCCAGGCGCGTTTGGCACCGCAACAGCAAGCGCGGCAGGCTTTGCAGCAATTGCGCACCCGTTTGCAAAACCAGATGCTGCAAAACCCGCAGCAGCAGGCTTGGCGCAATCAATTGCAGCAATACCAGCAAGCCATGCAGCACGCGCTGGCACTGCAACAGCAACAGCGGCGGCAGGCTTTACACGCGCTGGCCAGCCAACTGGAATTGCTCAACCCGCAACGCACGCTGGAGCGCGGTTATGCGATTGTGCGCGATGCCAGTGGCCAGGTGGTACGCCAGCCGCGCCAATTACAGGCGGGCAAGGTATTGCAATTGCGCCTGGCTGAAGG
>CAMBDR010000562.1 GCA_945864765.1 Janthinobacterium lividum
TGAAATTGTCACATAATTGATGTTGATTCGGGAGGAATACCATGGGAACCGTGCGCAAGACGATCACTTTATCCGACCAACAAGCCAGTTGGATGAATGCGCAGATTGAGGCTGGCCACTACACCAGCGATAGTGAATGTGTAAGTGACCTGATCCGGTGCGAACAGGAACGCAGTGATGAGACTATCGCCATCCGTGCGGCCCTGATTGAAGGCGAAGCCAGCGGCGAAGCACGGGCCTTCGATGCTGGCGCGTTCAAACAACGAATGTTGGCCACACATGGCTGAATATCGGCTTACCCCAGCCGCCGAGCAAGATCTTGAATCGATTTGGGCTTATACCCGCGAGCAGTGGGGTGTGGAACAAGCCAACCAATATATCGATACCTTGACGGCAATGTTTACTGGATTGGCGCATTCGCCCGGAATGAGCACGGCGTGTGACCAGATTCGCCCCGGCTACCGTCGCCGAAGGGTTGAACGACATATAATTTACTTTCACACCACAACTTACGGTATCGCAGTAGTGCGTATCCTGCATGCCCGTATGGCTGCGCCTTTGCACTTGTAATGTGATAAAAATAGAGTCCAGCCGTAACGCTGCATCACAGCTCCACTTCGCCAACAATATCGCTATCAAACTCGCCTTTCAGCGCATCGCCCAACTCAAACGGTTGGCGCAGGTTTGCCATCATCGACCGCAACAAATCTTCCGGCAGAGCAACAACATTACCGACTTTGATGTCATTCGCCAATAAGCTTAAAAATACCCCGATGCCAGGGTTTTCGTTGCCTGTTTTTGTAGAAATCATCTTTCCTCCTCAAAAAAATAATTCTACCTCATAAAAAATCAAAGCAGTTCACAAAACCATGATTGCATTCTTAGCGCTATAAGATTAAAATCGCCGCATGTTGTCAGAAGACGAAATACCCACTGTAAGCGGTGATGTTGGTGTGGTATTGTGGCTGAATGAACCGCTCGGCACTTCGGTGCTGCCATTGAACGTGGTGTCTAATGAATCTGGCATAGCCTCTATTCCAGATTTTGGACTCGGCGACTCAAATCAAGAATTTGACGCCGCGCACGCCGTTCCAACTGCTGTATTTAAAAGCCGCCTTCGGGCGGCTTTTTCTTTGGCACGCACACAACTGAGGCCACCGATACGTTTTACCTCAGAGTTATTTTATAAATCCTTATCCCAAAAGATAATCCCCATAGGAGCGATTTTTCGAACTGTACCGATAAAAATCACAAAAAACCATTTTTCCCCAACTATTTCAACGAGTTAACCAAACTCACCCACTCCCAACCAAAGCTGGCACACCCCTTGCTATGTCTAATACATCGAAACAGCAACACCTGGTCTACCCAAGCGGGATAGAATATCAGCAGTTAAATAAAGAGAGCACAAAATGAAACACGATGATTTTGATGTCATGAACGTAGAAGGCGGAAGCCATGTCAAGATGTGGACCCGTGGTGTCACGGTGGATGACGGCGCTAAAAAGCAATTGAGCAATACCGCCAGAATGCCGTTTATTTACAAACACCTGGCCGTCATGCCGGACGTACACGTGGGTAAAGGTTCCACCATCGGTAGCGTCATCCCTACCATGGGTGCGATTATTCCGGCAGCCGTGGGGGTGGATATTGGTTGCGGTATGATGGCCGCCAAAACCACCTTGAACGCCAATGATTTGCCCGATAACCTTGGCCCCTTGCGTAGCGCCATCGAACGTGCCTGCCCTCACGGCATGTCGCCGAAAACCAAAAGCTTTAAGGGCCGCGATAAGGGATCATGGGAAACCCCGCCCTCTGCCGTGGATAACGCCTGGGCGCTGTTGAAAGACGATTTCGATGTGATCTGCCAAAAAACGCCGAAGTTTAAAAACAGCAACCACTATAAACATTTGGGAACGCTCGGTTCCGGTAACCACTTCATTGAAGTGTGCCTGGACGAATCAAACGCTGTGTGGTTTATGTTGCACTCGGGTTCACGCGGCGTAGGTAACGCCATTGGTAGTTATTTTATTGAATTGGCCAAGCAGGATATGCGGCGTCACTTCATTAATTTGCCGGATCAGGATTTGGCCTATTTGCCGGAAGGCACCGAGCATTACAATGATTATGTGCAAGCCGTGGATTGGGCGCAGAAATTTGCCCGTATGAACCGCGAAGTGATGATGCAAAACTTGATCGCTGCGGTGCGTACCGTGATCAGCAAACCGTTTGAAACCCATATCGAAGCGGTCAACTGTCACCATAATTATGTGCAGAAGGAACACCACTTCGGTAAAGATGTGCTGGTAACGCGTAAGGGTGCGGTGTCGGCGCGGGAAGGTGAATTGGGGATTATTCCGGGTTCGATGGGGGCAAAAAGCTTTATTGTGCGCGGCAAGGGGAATGCGGATAGCTTCCATAGCTGTAGCCACGGCGCAGGCCGTATGATGAGCCGTACCGAAGCCAAAAAGCGTTACACCCTGGAAGACCAAATTAAAGCCACCGAAGGCGTGGAATGCCGTAAAGATGCGGATGTGATTGATGAAATTCCGATGGCGTATAAAGATATCGATGCCGTCATGCAGGCGCAAAGCGCCCTGGTGGAAGTGGTGCATACCTTAAAACAAGTGGTGTGCGTGAAAGGATAAAATGTTAGATAAAACGATAACAAAGATGATTGAGCTGGATGGCGCAAGCGGCGAAGGCGGCGGCCAAATTTTACGCACGGCGCTCGCGCTGTCGATGATTACCGGCCAGCCCTTTCGCATCAACAATATTCGCGGCAACCGCCCCAAACCGGGTTTGATGCGCCAGCATTTGGTGGCGGTGCAGGCGGCAGCCAAAGTCTGTGATGCAGACATCGGCAAGCCGCAATTGAAAGACGCCAACCTGTGCTTTCAACCCGGCACCATTCAGGGTGGGCAGTATGATTTTGATATTGGCAGCGCCGGAAGCTGTACCCTGGTGCTGCAAACGATTCTGCCAGCCTTGCTGTTTGCCGATAAGCCTTCGCAGATTACGATATGCGGCGGCACCCACAACCCGATGGCACCGCCACTGCATTTTTTGCAGCGTGCTTACGCCCGCGTGTTGGCCGATATGGGCGTGAAGCTGGAACTGAGCCTGGAACGATTTGGCTTTTTTCCCGCAGGCGGTGGCAAGGTGGTGGCGCAAGTGCAACCGTGCCCGCAATTGCGCGCGCTACACTTGCACGCCCCCGGCGCACGGGTGGATGCGTATGCGGAAAGCTTTGTGGCAGGCGTGGCGGGTTCGGTGGCCGAGCGGGAACTGGAAGCCGTTGGCAAAGGCATGAATTGGCATGAAAACCAACTCAGAATACGCACCCTGCCCGACAACCAGGGCCCCGGCAATGTGTTGCTGCTCACGCTGGAGCAAGAACACGTGACCGAAGTATTTTCTGCCCTGGGAGAAAAGTCGCTCTCTTCCGAAGCGGTGGCGCAAAAGGCCATCAAAGCATTGCGTGAATATCTGGCTTCTGGTGCGGCAGTGGGGGAATATTTGGCCGACCAAATCATGTTGCCGATGGCCTTGGCGGGCAGCGGCAGTTTTACGGTGGGCCATGTTTCGCAACATGCCCACACCAATGCCGAAGTCATCGCCCGCTTTTTACCTGTTTCGATTCGCTTTGAAGCACATGGCCAAGTGCAACGCTGCATCATTCAATCCTAAAATCCTGAACAACCGCAACAACCCAAACCACCCACGGCGTAGCGCCATACCACGCTGCTACGCCTTATTACAACCAATTACCCATCAACACAAACCCCGACCAATAATAGGGATGTGCCCAAACATTCCCCTTCCCGATCATCACCTGCTGCGCCATCTGCAAGGCCTTGGCCTTCGAGTTTGCCCGCGTCTCGCCTCTGGCCTTGTAAAACTCGCGCATCAGCTCCGCCATGGCGCGCCAGACATTGAGCGTGAAGGCCGGGTCGAGCAGCAGCTTGCCGGGCAAAATGCCTTGTGGGGTGGCGGTTG
>CAMBDR010000563.1 GCA_945864765.1 Janthinobacterium lividum
CGCCTGCGTTGTGACATAAAAAATCAATCAGCAATTGCTTTTCCCGCGCAATCCCGTCATCGCCGCGATTTTTCCAAAAGCGGCCTAATTGCGCATCGCCCTGTAATCGTGGCAGCATGTCGCTGACGAATGCGGTAACGCCATCATAAGCGCCTAAACGCTCGTAAAGTGATTTTTGACTCATATGATTTCCTCTCATCATTGAAAAGCGCGTAACGAAAAGTGCGCGCCAGGTTCGGTTTGGTTCTCCGGGCCATGTTACGTAAATTTTATGGTGCACGCAAGCCGTGCCGATGTAAAGAATTTTCTCGCGCGCCAGAATTAACCTAAAAATAAATAGTACTTTTTGAATTTTTGCTGTAATATAGTCAGCGTAATTTTAAAAAAATACATGGATTACCTAATCTTGCCATCAACAGCTTGCTAACTTATTTAGATTATTCACGGAAAGAAATCGTATGAAGCATCGCATCTCATTATTGGCCAGCACACTGGCTTTGACTTTTGCCGCTACCGCCATGGCCGATCCTGTGGCTGAATTGACGACTGCCAGCGGCGATTTCGCTGCCAGCGCCCATCGTTCCGGCAATGCCTTTTCACAGGCGCAACTGCGGCAAAGCCGGATTCCCAACCTGGCCTTGGGCAGCCAGGTTAGCGCCAGCTCGGTATGGAGTGCTGCCTACCGTGCCAACCAGGTTGCGGATGGTAATCACCAAAGCCGCTGGGCGGCCACCTCTGCCAGCGGCCAATGGTTGCAGCTCGACCTGGGCCATGCTCAAACCCTGGCGGTGCTTGGCTTCAATGAATATCAAAGCCGGATCAGCGACTATACCTTCGAATATTCGCTCGACGGCCAACAGTGGCAAATAGCGCACACGGGCAGCAAACCGACTAGCTTGCGCGATACGCCCACCCGCATCGAACTGGCCAAACCAATTCACGCACGCTTTGTAAAACTGAACATCAACGCCGCCAGCGATGCGCCCTCGCTGTATGAATTTGTCGCCCACGCGCCCGCGTGGCCAAGCGCCCCCGCACCCGCAGCCGCACTCATATCGGCGCATGCCGATGCCCGCCTGGCCACTGCCACAATCGCCGCCACCATCGACCCGCACGACGCCAAATTCTCCCCCGCCACGCTGGCATTTTTAAAAGCCAATACCGGCCTGAATGGCGAACAGTGGGATAACATCATGCAAGTGGTGAACAAGCCCGAGCAAGATTCGCTGGATTGGCCCAGGTTTTACGGCTACTGCGAAAACATCAACGATAATCGCGGCTACACCATCGGCATTTTCGGTGCCACCACGGGCGGCTCCAACGATACCGGCCCGGACGGCCCGGCGCTGTTCAAAGCCTTTGACGCAGCCAGCGGCGCGACCAGCCCCAGCATTCAGGGTGGCTTGGCGCGCGCGGGCGTGCATGGGCAAATGGTTGGCTCGATCTTAAAAATTACCGATAGCGCCAGCGTATTTTGCGGCAAAATTCGCGCGCTGCAATCGAGTAGCACTTGGCGCGCCGCGATGTGGCAAACCTTTTATAACGTCTACATCAAATACAGCGTAAAGCAAGCGCGTAACCGGGGCTTTACCTCGGCCGTTACGATAGGCTCCTTCGTCGATGCCGCCTTGAACCAGGGCGCAACGGGTGACTCCGGTAGCCTGGCGGGTATGTTGTCGCGCTCCGGCACCAGCAGTAATGAAAAAACCTTCCTCACCAGCTTTTTGGCGCAACGTAGCAAAATCGTCGATACCAACGACTACAATCAAGCACCGAATGGTAAAAATCGCGTCAAGCAATGGAGCCGCTTACTCACTGATGGTGAAACTGATTTGAAAAATGCCGATGCAGAAATCAAAAAAGTGACGAATTGGGTGTTGCAGTAAACTGCGGCAATAAGCGAAAGCGGCAAGCTGGTGCGGCTTGATTATCGAAAGATGCCGCAGAATCGGCAAATTCGGCTAGACTACCAGCTTGCGCGCCTGGGTTGATGCCAACCGGGTGGATTGAATGCTGTGCTTTTTGACGATACCGTATGCCAAACTCCTTGCTCCGCTCATTGTTTTACGCCTTGCCAGTCTTGGCCCTGTTATATGGGGCCAAGGCTGGTGCCGCCATCGACATGCAGCATTTGTCCGATACCGAGGTGGCGATAGAAGACCAAAGTCCGCCAGGCAAGCCCGGCAAAACATTTTTGGCGGCCACCATTATTAATGCGCCGATGGCTAAAATCTGCGGCGAAATTCAAAACTTTACGCAATATCCGGCGTTTATGCCTAACACTGCCAAAACCAGCGTCAGCGTGGGGGCCGACAAAACCACTCAGGTTGATATTACCTTGAGCCTGCCCCTGGGCAAAATCAAGAAATACCGCCTGAAGATGACACCCAATGTCACCCAAGCGCACTGCCGCCTGGAATGGAAGCAAACCCCGTGGGAAGGTTTGAAGCAGGAAGAAACCATTGCCGATACCGCTGGTTATTGGTTGTTGACGCCACATGGCAGTAATGCTAATGCCACCGTGGTGAGTTATTTCGTCTTCTCTGACCCCGGCCCGGTGCCTTTGGGTTTGGGGTGGATTGTGGACAGCATGAGTAAAGACAGCATCCCGAAAATGCTGGCCGCATTGCGCATGCGCGTGCGCTAGTGTGCTGATGCATTCGTCTTGCAAGAAATAATTGCCGAATAATTACGCAGCGAGGGGGAGTTCAGCTAGACTAACGGCTCGTTCACTCTCTTGATAAAATAAAGGAGCAATCATGGCCAATGAGACCCCCGCAGCATCCGCCGCAACCGCATCCAGCCTGTCCGCCAAAGAGCAAGCCGCGCTGGCCTTGCGCCTACCCAATAGCGGCACACCATGGCTGGATATGATGATCATGCAGGCGTATCGTCGCGATATGACGATGCAGTTATTCCAAACCTTTTGCACCCAAAAACTGACAGAAACCGATGTCGCCATCGTCAAAAAATCGGGCCTGGATGCCTGGATGCGCATCAATGGCGTGGAAATGAGCGAAGCCTTGAGCCTGTGCGAAGCCATGGCCAAAACCACCAAGCTGGCCAAACCGGCACCCGTTGCCGCCGAGCCTGAGGCACCCAGGGCAGCGGGTAGCTTAAGTTTGGTTTGATTTTATTCATGGCCAGAGCGCTGAATGACTCGTTCCGTGGCAAACGATTAGCGTTGCGGAAGCCAAGGTGCGGTGTGTTTGGGAATGGTATTATTTTTTGAAAATAAATTGACACCAACTGATTTGCTCAGATATGATGCTTGTTGGCTATTTTTTTGCCCGGATGAACGCGTTTAAATATAAGGAAACAGAGTTTTACGTTTGAATAATATGAAAATCAACTTCTTGAAGTGCTTTTTTTTGGGCATACTGTGTTTCTTTTTTTCCGTAGGAGTCAATGCGATGGGGTTTTCAAAAGTACTGTTTTCCAATGTGCATGGGGTGGTGTTGAATAATGGCAAACCTGTACCGGATGCCGTCGTTACACGCTATTTTAACTTCGGGTGGACGGGTGAAGCGAAAACAGAAAGCATCAAAACAGATAAAAATGGCGTTTTTGATTTTCCGATCATTAAGCGCTTCTCGATGGCAACGTCAGTGGTTCCACATGAGCCTAGCGTCTCCCAAGTAATTAAGATACAGCATGAAGGAAAAGAGTATATTGCATGGCATTTGAATAAGCATAATTACGATGAAAATGGTGAATTGGCTGGCAAGCCTATTAACTTGGTTTGTGAATTGACAAGAGAGCCGACGACCGATGGTAAAACCTTGGTGTCTGGTATCTGTACATTTTAGTAAAAAATAGATAATTTAAAAGGAGATTTCGGATGATCGAATTAAACCCAACAATGGCCGCCAAGATTGCAGCAGGTGCCTATGCTATCCGTGACGATATTGAATGGGCTGCGATCCAGGCAGCGGGTAAAACCGCTATTGATATGAATTTAGGAATTATTAATAATTTTACCATGCAAGCCAGTGAT
>CAMBDR010000564.1 GCA_945864765.1 Janthinobacterium lividum
GGAGAATTCATGTCGTATCCAAAGACGTTGTTACAGGTTGCCACCATGATTGTTAAGTTGAAAGCAGGTGCGCAATGAACACGATACAGTCCGGTGATTTACCCAAACAAGCCTTGCTGGCCAAGTACCAGGCAGATGGCGCATTCACCGATTGCTACTTTATCGATTTTCCACAAGCGGTTTCGCACGCCGAGTTTGTTGCTGCGTTTTATACCACGCCGCTATTCAAGGTCGAGCGCTGTATTCTGGCACTGCTCGCGCGCAAGCCTTCGTCGGACTTGGATGTGCAACGCCTGGCCAGCGGTGAAGGCAATCGCTTTGCCGCATGGCAGGTCGAAGACAGAACGCCAAATCAGTTGCTGTTGTGCGACTTTATGGGGCGCACCCGATCGTGGCTCATGACGGTTGCACCGGAAGGCGGGACGCCGGGCGCGACCCGTTTGTTCTTCGGTTCCGCCGTCATACCCCGGCGCGATTTGGCGTCTGGCCGGGTGTCCTTGGGTTGGGGGTTTCATGCGTTGCTGGGTTTTCATCGCGCTTATTCCAGAGCGCTGTTGCGGGCAGCCTGTGCCCGGCTTTCGAAGTAAGGCGAACCAAGCTGGATGGTGGAAAAATCATCGACGCTGGCAGGTAAATTTTGCTTTGGCTGTTATACAATTCTCATGGTTGCTGCCGTCGGTTGGGGGGGACAAGCTGATTGGGCTGATGCGGCATGCTTGGTGCACTGGAAGTCAACACTATTCGAAAGGTATCGCTATGAGCACCTCGGTCGTCGGTTCATGTTTATGTGGCGCGGTTCGTTTCCAAGCCCAATTACCCAGCAAGTGGGTGGCCCATTGCCACTGCACTTACTGCCGCCGCGCGCACGGCGCACCATTCGTTACTTGGGCGGGTTTTCCAGCGGTAAACTTTTCGATTGACCCGGATGGCCAGCAGCCGACCTGGTATGAGTCCAGCCCAGGTGCAAAACGGGCTTTTTGTTCCACATGCGGCAGTCCCATGTTGTTTGAGTCAACGCGCTGGCCTGATGAGATGCATGTGGCACGCTCGCTGATAACCGGGGCATTGGACAAAGAGCCGAGTGCCCATGTCTTTTTCGAGGAACATGTGCCTTGGCTGCAAATTAATGATGAATTGCCAAAGAAGGTAAGTCAGGCCCACAAGGCGGCAAGCGTCACCGCCCCTGCGGATAGTAACGACGTTGCCGGGTAACAGGGGAGCCAATTTCCATGACGCTTCGCGACCTGCACCGGACTTCCGCCTTTGTCATCCTGGCCTTTGCCACCATGCACATTGCAAATCATCTCGCTTCGCTCAACAGCGTTGCCACCCACATCGCCTTCATGGATCTTGCGCGCACCGTGTATCGCCATTGGGCGATTGAACCACTGCTGTTGTTTTGCGTCCTGTTTCAAGTGCTCAGCGGTTTGTGGCTGGTGTTGCGCGGCTGGAAACAACGTCAGGGCCTGCTGCCCTGGTTGCAAGCCGGCTCGGGCGCATACCTTGCCTTTTTTCTGCTGGTGCATGTGAGTGCCGTGCTATTTGGTCGCACCGTGCTGCATCTGGATACCAATTTCTACTACGCGGCGGCGGGTTTGCATGTCTCGCCCAGCCAGTTCTTTTTCGCGCCTTACTACTTTCTCGCTGTGCTGGCGCTGTTCACCCACCTTGGTTGCGCCGCATATTGGCAACTTCAGGCCGCGCGCCCCGTAGTCAGAACATTGGTTGTCGGCGCAGCCGTTATCGTTGGCGCAATCCTGGCCCTGCTGATCGTGTTATCGCTGGCGGGTAAAATTCAGGCGGTCGAAATCCCCGCGAAATATAAAGCCACCTATACCAAACGCGGCGGCTAAACCCAAAATCAAACCAGGCTCCTTTGAAGGAAATCATTCAGGGGGAAGACATGGGAATGCGCTCCCGCCTGTGCGCCGAGTTTTCTGAGGTGGCGGGGAGTTCAATTCGGGTTTCGGGTACTGCAAGAGTCATGGCTTAATTTAACTTAACCTGGAGTAAGGCAGTGACGGTTTGCTCTGCCGGATGATAAAAAAACCACCGCCCGGATTTTGAGAAAAAGGCGCACACAGCCGCCGTTTCTTATACAATCAAAATTCCTCATTCCGGGCGGCAACCAGCAACGCTACCTTGTCGTGGCCGCCCGAATGAATTTCCTGAACCCGGCAAGGAGAAGTGTTTTTGGACGACGTATCGAATCTTGCAGATCGTCAGGCGAGTGTTGTCCGGCGCACATCAATGTTTGCGCTGACGCTGGCACTCGCCGCAGCCTATGCCATCAGTGGCAAATTGGCTTTATTGTTGGCAGTTTTGCCAGGATTTTCCACACCCATATTCCCCGCAGCAGGAATTGCCCTGGCCGCCGTGACCGTGTGGGGCTGGCGTGCGCTGCCAGGCTTGACGCTCGGCTCCCTCATCACCAATTTAATTGTCGCGTTGGAAACCCGTAACGGCTCGTTTTCGCTGTTGATGACGGCACCTGTGGTGCTGGCGACCGTCCTTCAGGCTTGGGCCAGTGCCCGAGTGATGCGCAAGTGGGTCAATCCCGGCATGGAATCAAGCCAGGATGCGCTGCGTTTTTTGTTGCTCACGCCCGTAGTTTGTTTAATCAGCGCCAGTATTGCGGTTGCGAGCCTGTATTGCCTGGGGGGTATTTACCGTAGCAGTGTCTGGTTGAACTGGTTTACGTGGTGGATTGGAGACAGTGTTGGCGTTTTATTGGGGGCACCGCTGGCCTGGATTTTTATCGGCCAACCGCGCTCTTTATGGTGGCGGCGGCGTTGGTTGGTAGGTTTGCCCTTGTGCCTGGCCAGTGCCGCGTTTATTGCCATTTATTTCAAAACCAATCAATGGGAACAGCAACGTGAATCCGAGCAATTTCGCTTCAAATCGCAACAGTTGGGCGATATGTTCCAATTTCAATTTGGCGAGCATGAGCGTTTTCTGGCGGCAGTGGCGACCGGGATCAACGATACCGCGCCTGTCTTTCCGGTTGAACAATTCCGTGAAGTGGCGCGCACCTATCTGGAGAATCGGCCCGAAATACGTTCCATGGGATGGGCACCCCGGGTCAGTGAGGCGCAACGCGCCGAATTTGAGCAATGGGCGCAGCGCAACATCGATAGCAGTTTTGCGATACGGCAAATCGGCACTGGCAAGGTGCTTGACACGGCGCGCAAACTGCCGCAACACTATCCGATTGCTTATATCGAACCGTTTAAGGGCAATGAACGCGCGCTGGGGCTGGACTTTTTGTCCGAGCCGATCCGGGCGGCTACCGTGGCAAATGCCATTGCCAGCGGGTACCCCGCCGCCAGCGAACCGCTGACCCTGGTGCAAGAGCGTGGCCCCAAGCGCGGTATTTTGCTGTTGCAAGTGGTTAAGCCTGACTTGCATCAGGTGCAACAAGAGCCAGTCGCGGTTTTTAGCTTCGTGCTGGAGGTCAGCACTTAGCTGGAGCGCACCTTGAGCAAAACCGAGTTTTCCGGTTTTTTGGCACGAATTGAAGATGTGACCGTGGCCTCGCGCCCCCTTGCGGTGTTGGATCGCTTGCAGCGGCCGTTGCAGGCTGGCGATTATCAACGCACCCTGACCCTGGGGGGACGCCAATACCTGCTGACATTGGGTGCAACCACCGAATATTTGCGACAACATCGCGGCTGGCAAAGCTGGGCCGTGCTGGTATGCGGTTTTCTGCTCACGGGTTTGTTGGGTGGCTTAATGCTCTCGCTCACGGGCGAGCGGGCGCAGATTCAGGCACTGGTGCGTGAGCGCACCCGTAACCTGCGCGAACGCGAAGCACGCCTGCAAGCGATTCTCGATCATGCCGCCGATGCCATTCTCACCATTGCGCCAGACGGCGCATTGATGTCGGCCAATGCCGCCGCCAGCATATTGTTTGGTTATGAGGCGGGGCAAATGCATACGCTCATGCTGGAGCGCTTGCTGGTGATCGAGCCAATGGATAGTGTCGCTGAAAT
>CAMBDR010000565.1 GCA_945864765.1 Janthinobacterium lividum
GTGCGAGCTGCAGCTACTGCTCATGGGCCCAGCAGAAAGCCAGTAGCAGACCCAGCAGGCGCGCCATTTTCTTGTAGGCGCTGTAGCGGTCGCACAGGACTATGCCTTCGCGCAGCAGCTTGAAATGGCCCATCGGCACCGTCGCTGCACGGGTTGGATCGAGGCGGAAATAGACCAGGCTTAGCGAGCGGAACGCCCACAAGTACCACCGATTCGTCTTCTTGCCTTCGAGCATCACGAACACTTTCCAGCCAGTCTCGGCTGCGAGCCAAATGGTGTACGCGACACTGGCACTTCGGTTCCATCAGCATGGCTCAGATCGGCGGTACGTATGCCCATCGTGTAGCGCTTACGTTTCCAGGCACATAAACGCATGGCGGCGCATCGCCTGCCCAGCTGGCACGTGTTGCAACAAATAGAGGATGGCAGTGTTTTCATAGTACTTCCCAATATATGCAATATTTCGCACAATTACTGGCAATCAATGAAAAGTCCCCGAATTCCCTTTGGAAAACGGGGATTTTTGTTTTGGCAGCGCAGAAATCAGGCAGGAAAAATAGTCCTGGCCAAATAAAAAAATTGACAGGTGGCAATGTTGCCGCTATACTTCAGCCGTAGCTTTCGCAAGTAACTTAACCGAAATTAACCTGAAATGGAGTGATAAATATGGAATTTAATGCAAAAAGCAATGCAGACAAAAATGTTTCAGCAACTGAAGAGCAAAACAGCCGTCAAATGACTACCATGTCGATTGATGAATTGGATATGATTTATGGCGGCATGTATAACCATAAATTGTCCAAAGCGCGTTCCAGCTATGAAGCTGCTGCTGGTAAAAGTCTGTAATGTTGGAAATGGCGGGTGTGCCACATCCGCCATTTTTTTATCTCAATTCTCATCATTTGAAACTATTCAGGCTGGGCCGTCGGCCTTGGTGTTAAATAGTTGATCTCTGCCGTTTTGATGCCATTAAATGAGGTGTTCCAGGCAACGGAATAACAACTTACACTTTCAAAAAAAATCAAATCGCCTACCTTGGGCAAATGCTGCTTTGGCCAGTAGCATACTTTAAATACATCCAATTCAAAACAAGCAGCACCACCAAATAGCGTGGGGGCTTGCTCTTCATCGGCACTCGCATTTTCTGGCGGCACAATACAAGGATTGGTCCACTTCAAGTGACATTCTCGCGATGCATCCAGAGTAATCACATGCATCGGCCGTTCCGCAAAAAACTGGGTGCCGCAGACCCGGCTGGCGAATAAAATCGCGCCACCAAAAAATAAGGCACCCGGTTCAATTTGAATCTTGATGCTCTGCGGCGCTATGTCCCGCATGGCGATTAAAATGGCCTCCAATTCGGCCAGCGAGCCGCCCGGAATGCTGCCGCCAAAATTGATATATTCAAGCTTGCCGAGCAAATCGCCATAGGTCGCTTTTAATTTTTCTACCAGCCGTATATAGGAATGCCGATCTTTGGTACTGGGTGAATGAAAATGAAATCCCTTTAAGCCCAACTTTAACAAGTGCGCAAATACCTCGAATGAGGGGAGGGAGGCACCAAAACGGGACGGGACTTTTTGATCCGCCAAATCGTCCCACGCGATCCGCACCCCCACCTTCACCTGCGGCTGCTGCGCAATCTCCTGGGCCAGTTCTTCAATCATTTGAATTGATTCAACATTGATGTAACAATCAGCCGCCGACGCACTCATTAATTCCAGCGCTTGTTTAAATGCCAAATTGTTGTTAATCATGGGGCCGGTAATCGAGATCGCGCGACCCGATAATTCAGCCGAACTCAGTTTTTCCAGCAGATACGATAATTCAGCATGGTTGGCGACATCAAAATTGATTTTCGCCTGTTCCGATTCGAGAAAGGGCATGTCCAAAATGGTGGGAAAAGCCTTGAAAGAAAAGAACGGTAAAAGATCATGTTTATCGCAGATGAGCTTGACCTTGCGGAAGTTTTCTTTGACGGTTTGGGTGCAGATATAGTAGGCGGGTGTCGCCATTTCATCCAGATTGAAGGCGCTTGCGACTTGTTTTACAGTGAACATGTTGGAGACCTTTAAAATTTAATCATAAAAGGCCAAGCAGGCATTTATTTTATGTATGATACCTTGGCCTGATCAGCAAGAAAATTTCAATTGCGTGCGGTGTTAGCCTGACTTCGAAGGCGTAGTGAGGGTTAAGTATAGCAAATTAAGTTGTTTGTACCGCTGGATTGTGGCGGGCTTGGTGCTCGGTTTGTTTGGTTCGGACCTGGTGGCGTCGCACGGCAAAGAAATGGCCACATCCTTGCGTTGCACACCGCCATAGCGCAATTTATGTATCTTCGGCGCTATCCTTTGGCGGCTGCTGTTGGACCACGTACTCCTGCAACACCTGATTAATCCGCGCTTGCCAGCCATCGCCCGTACCCTTGAACCAGGTAATCACTTCCGGGCTATACCGAATCGACAGCAATTGTTTTTTATGGTCAGACTTGGGCCTGCCGCGCAAGGCGCGCAGCGGCACCATGGCCGCCAGTTCCGCATCGCCCAAGGGTTGGGCATCCGGGTCAGCCAAGGCTTGCTGCGTGATCAGGGCATCTTCTTCCGGCGTGGGAATGAGGATAGTGTGGCGTTTACTGGTGTTGGACATAATATTGCACTTCTTTTTCAATATATCATTTATAGTAGCTACAAAAATTAGTTTGTCAAGTACCCAATGCAAGCAAACGTCATTATCGCAAAATTTTGGAAGCGGCTGTGGGATAAAACAACGACCGGATGCTGCTGATTGGCAAATCGCTGTTTTGGATTGAAGCTGTGCCAAAATACTTATTTGCTCACTGTTCAATCATTCAATTACCAAACATTCATCGGCGCACATCCATGAACATCCAATTCAACCGCTTCTACCGCTACACCGAATTTTCCGCCATCCTGCACCAATTGGTCGCCGAATTTCCGCATTTATTATCGATTCAAAGCATCGGCCACAGCCATGAAGGGCGCGATATCTGGATGCTGGCCGCCACCAACCAAGCCACGGGCGCAGCAGACGACAAACCCGCCTTCTGGGTCGATGCCAATCTCCACGCCAGCGAATTGTCGGGCGGCACCGCCGTGCTGTATTTGCTCGATACCTTAACCCGCCACTACGGCCAGCGCGACGATATCACCCGCCTGCTGGATACCCGCGCACTCTACATCTGCCCGCGCATCAACCCGGACGGGGCAGAATGGGCGATGCAAGACCCACCCAAAATCGTGCGCTCGTCCACCCGGCCCTATCCGTTTGACGAAGAACCGATTGATGGCCTGGATGTGGGCGATGTCGATGGCGATGGCCGCATCCTGACCATGCGCATCCTTGACCCCAACGGCGCGTGGAAATGCCACCCGCAAGAGCCGCGCCTGATGATCAAACGCGACCCCACCGAATACGGCGGCCAATACTACCGCATCATCAGCGAAGGGCGCATACACAATTATGATGGCGTGGCGATTAAAAACAATCTGCCCAAGCAGGGTTTGGATTTAAACCGCAACTTCCCCGCCAACTGGCGGCAAGAGTACGAACAATTCGGTGCCGGCCCTTACCCCGGTTCCGAGCCGGAAGTGCGCGCGCTGATCCATTTCATTACCCACCACCCAAATATCACCGGGGCCACTTCCTTCCACACCTGGAGCGGTGTTCTGCTGCGCCCGTTTGCCTCGCACCCGGACGACAATATGCCGACCGAAGACCTGTGGGTCTACCAATTGCAGGGCAAACAGGGCGAACGCCTGACGGGTTACCCGGCCATTAGCACGTATCACGATTTCCGCTACGACCCCAAGGATAGAATCACCGGCACCTTTGACTGGATTTATGAAAGCCTCGGGATGTTTATCTGGACGGTGGAAATCTGGAGCCCGATGCGCGCGGCGGGGATTGTTGATTTCCATGCCATTGAATGGATGCGCGAGCACCCGGTGGAAGATGACTTAAAAATGTTGGC
>CAMBDR010000566.1 GCA_945864765.1 Janthinobacterium lividum
ATTGCAGCAAACCATAACTGGTGATGACGATATCAAACGGCCCCAAATGATCCAGACTGCGTTCGCGGTGGTAGGCGCGCACCCGCAAGGTGGGCGCAAAGCGCGCGATTTCGCTTTGCCAGTTCATCGCCACCGAAATCGGGGCCACCACCAAGGCTGGCCCCTTGGCCGCACGCGCCAGCAGCAAGGCCAGTGCTTGCACCGTTTTGCCCAGCCCCATATCGTCAGCCAAACAAGCGCCCACGCCCCAATGCGCCAGCCGCGCCAGCCATTGAAAACCGTCAAGCTGATAATCACGCAGCTCCGCTTGCAAGGTGGTGGGTAACACGGGCACAAATTCAGCCAAACCGTCCAGCTTTTTAACTTGCGCACGCCAGGCGCTATCGGCCTTCAACTCGCCCACTTCACCCGCCAATTCCATCAGCGCCGGGGCCGCCAGCGGGTTGATGCGCACGCCGTCTTTACCCACCGGTTCACCAAAAGCGTTTAATTCATTCAACCGCTTTTTAAATGCCTCGGTCAAGGCCCGATAATCATTTTCACCCAGCTTCAAAAACCGCCCCGGCGCGCTGGCGGCCAATTGCAATAGTTCACGCAGCGCCAGCACGCGGCCATCGTCCAGCGTAATCTCGCCACTGGCGACAAACCAATCCCCCTGCTGCTTGATGCCCATGCGCATTTGCTTCAATGAACGGCTGCCCGCCAAACGAAAACGCTCGCCTTCCGGCCACACCAGTTGCAGCGTTTCTGCGGGCAAGGCTTTGAGTTCGGCCAGCAGTTCAAGACATGCTTCCGGCTCGGCCAATTGCCATTCTGGTTCATTTTGGTCGCCATCTTGCTCGCCATCTTGCAGCGTCGGGCAGGCGTTGCGCACTTGCTGCAGCGCGTGGGTTTCCTGTTTGAGATTGCGGCTCGCTTGCACTGCACTGCCCTCGTGCTCACCCAATACATTCGCGCTGCCACGGCCCGGTGGATACCAGCCGCCGTCGGGCAAGGGTCGCACCATTATTTGCAGCCGCAAGCCTTCTTGCAAGGGCAGCAGATGAACGTATAAGATGGGGTCGGCAGCGATGCTCTTGACGTGGCTGGCCAGTTCCGGCAAATCGGAATGAATCACCAAATGCGGGGCAATGGCGGCAATCGCTTGCACCAGCTTGGGCTTGGCGCTGGCAGGCACCGACAAACCACGACCAACGATGCTGGCAATGTGCTTGACTTCGTCGCTAACCACAAACACGGCCAGTCTGGTCGTGGTTTGCTTGAGCCATGCCAGCCGCGCATGCGGCTCAATGGGTGGCTCCAGTTGCAGATGGATTTGCTGGCCTTGCTGTTGCAATTGCAGTGCCACCTCCCCTTTAACGATATCGATACGTACCTCAGGCGCGTCATCCCAAAACACTGCCGGGTGGCCGACCAGATGTTCGATCGCCTTGGTCCCGTCCAAATCGTAATTCACCGAACCATAATAACCGACCGGATGTTGATCCACGCAAGCGGCCACCCGCTTGTCTTGCTCGCCCATACCGGGCAGCGAGTCTTGTTCATGAACGAATCGCTTGAGCGCCACCGCACGGCCACGGCTCCAAATGCCCTTGGCGCTACGCTTTTGCTCCAGCGGTGCGAGTTGAATTCTAACCTTTGAATAATTTAACAGCCATGCGATACGTGTGTCGCCGCCCACCGTGGTCACTTGCTTGACCGATTTCATATGCACCAGTGCATCCAGGGCGCGCTCCCAGGTTTCACCCAGGCGCACGGCTTGACACAACGCTTGCATTTGGTATTGTGCATGCCAGTTGGGCATCTGTGCCTCAATGCCAAATTGCTGCTGTAGCAGTGCATCAAGTTCAGCGCTTACCCATAGGTAGCCATTTTTACGGGTGTCATCGCGCATCTGGCGTAGTTTCGCCAAATTTTGCTGCATTTTTTTCTGATTCTGCTGATGCTGCGCTCGCTGCAATCCACTTTCCGGCACCGGGTTTTGCCAGGACCAGGCCAGTGCTGAAAACAAGCGATCCAGATCAGGTCTGGTGTTCACTCCCAGGGGTATTTCAGTTAATGCGGCACCCAAGGATAAAACCTTGATTAAATTGGGCAATGCGTTATAAAAAATATAATCACTCTCTTTCACTCCCTCGTCAATCTGTTCTTTGGCGCGTTTCAGGCTTGTCGGCGTGCGCTGGGCTATGAGTGCCACCGTGTAGAGCATGCCCTGCAAGCCCTGGACAAAAACCTTACGTTTGGCGCTGCCATCGCGCAAAATCTTCAGCTCTCCTTCAATCAATTCGCTGGCGCGCGCAAAGTCGGCGCAAAGAATGCTCATCAACAACGTACTTTGGGCTTGCTGCGCTTCCGGCAAAACGGTGTGCAATCGATTCCATTGTGCAATATCGCCATGCAATAGCGCTTGCAAACACACAACATGGCTCAAGTATGAATCTGTAAACTGCCCGCATTCGATCCCTTGGCACGCATACGCAAAAACCGCTTGACATGGATCGAGATGCTGTTGTGCTAAAAAAATCACTTCAGACAACACACTGGTTTGAATTTCCAAAGCAAAGCTGGCAAACAGGGTCTGGCCATCGGGCCGGTTAAACAAATGGGCCAGTGGCACCATAAATATGCCGTCGGCGATACTGTCGTATTGACTCCGCCAGTGGAAAAATCGGTCTGTGTCATCGAGTAGCGCCGCGAACCAAACTTCACGCAGACAATCGGCTGCTTTGAGCACAGTCTTGCGATTATATATAGTCGAGATTGACATCCGTTGCTGCATACCCGCAATCCAGCGAGGCAACACACCATTGGCTTTTAGTTTCGACAATATCGTCGCCTGTTGTCCAGGCACCAGGAAAAAGTGGTTGACTGGTTTTTCCACGACCAACTCACGCTCAATTAAATCAAGCAATAATTGTTGAACCCATGTCACTTTGTAAGCCTGACCGCTACGGCTGGTCTGCTTACCCGATTGCAAAAGTTCAACCAACCTGGCTGCGCCGAGCGGTTCATCATAAATGGCCATAGCAGCCAGAATGGGCGCATCTTCGGCGCTCAAATCTGCAACCAATTCAGGAAAAAGTGAATCTGACATACTAAACACTCTCCTTCAACAAACGCAACAACGCCGCCGTATCCATCTTGCCCGAGACATCGCCGCCATCGAGCAAGCTATCGGCCAAATCGCGCTTCTCGGCATGCAGCGCGATAATCTTTTCTTCAATCGTGTTTTCCGTCACCAGCCGATAAATCGTCACGGGCCGGGTTTGCCCCATGCGGTGCGCCCGGTCTGAGGCTTGGTCTTCCACCGCCGGGTTCCACCATGGGTCAAGGTGAATCACATAATCCGCCGCCGTTAAATTCAAACCCGTGCCACCGGCTTTTAAGCTAATCAAAAAGATATCTCCCTCGCCCGCCTGAAACGCATCCACCCGTTTTTTGCGCTCGGTGGGCGGGGTGCTGCCATCCAGATATTGGTAATGGATGCCCTTTTGATCCAGCCACTCGCGCACAATCGCCAGATGATCGACAAACTGACTGAACACCAGCGCCTTATGGCGGTTTTCCAGCAACTCGCTCACCGTATCAGCAAACACCGCCAACTTGCTGGCCGCGATATTGCCGGTTTTAATCACCAATTTGGGGTTGCAGCAAAAGCGCCGCAGTTTGGTGATCTCTGCCAATACTTGCAGGGCCGGATTACCCTGCCCACCCTGACTCCCCTGCATGGCGGCGATTTTTTGTATTGCTTCTTGCCGCAGTGCCTCGTACAAATGGCGCTCTTCGGCAGACAAACTCACTTGCAGCGTAATTTCCGTGCGCGAGGGCAGCTCGCTCAGCACCTGGGTTTTGGTACGGCGCAAAATAAACGGTTGAATCAACTTTTTCAAGTGGCCACGCGCTGGCTTGTCGCCGCGTTCTATCGGGTTGGCAAAGCGCTCGGCAAAGCGTTCTTTGGACCCCAATAAACCGGGATTGATAAAGC
>CAMBDR010000567.1 GCA_945864765.1 Janthinobacterium lividum
CGGGATAAAATCGGACAACTCGCTGAGGTTGAGTTGGCAACCCATATCCACAATCAACACCATCGGCAAATATTGCCGGGTAGCCGCACCCAGGGTAGGAAAATCTGAAAACACTTGCACCTTGTACCCAAAGTTTTCCAACTCGGAAACCAGGTAGGCATTACAAGGGGGTTGTGCATCGAGCAAATAGACCAGTCTCGCTTCCGGCATACCCGTGTTTTGCGGCGCGGCGACTGAATCGAAAAACCCACTTGACGAAAAGTCCCGCTCAAGATCCAGGGCAGGGCCGTTTTGCGGATCGACCGCTGCCCAGGCAATCAAGGCATCAATTTTACGCGCAACGGCTGGCAATCGATCTGCAGCCCATTGCTCGCTTTCAATCAGGCTGACAATGGCGCGCTCAATGAGTGCGGCAGACTTACCCAACACCATAAAACCGAAGGTGCCCGCAGAACCGGCCATGGTATGCAACTGGGCATGCAATTGCTTGATTTTATTCAGGTCGAGCGGATCAGCCTGGCACTCGCGCAAGGCTTGATCCAGGCTTGCCAGTTTGTCGGGAATCGTTTTGGCATAACGCTCCGATAACTCACGTAGCTTTGCCGCCAGGAATTCTTCATTGCTCGTCGTAGCCATCCGCAGTTCTCTCCCATATCAGCAAGGCATTTCTGCCTATTGTATGCCGATTCCGATCAGAGAAAACAGCAGGTCGCCTATTTTATTGGTTCAGCCCACGAAATCAGATTCGGCGCACTGTTCGGCGCACTGTTCGGCGCACTACAAGGCTCATCATCAAATGCAATATCGCCCAGAGGCGTTGGCACACCGCTGGTTTGCAAGTTCACAAAATCATATTGGCTACGATCCATCAGATGCGATGGCACCACGGTCGAGAGTGCCGAAAACATATTTTCCACCCGACCCGGATACTGTTTGTCCCAATCGCGCATCATGGCTTTAATTTGTTTGCGCTGCAAATTCTCTTGCGAACCACATAAATCACAGGGAATAATCGGGAATTTTTTTACTTGGGCGTAACGGCTGGTATCGATTTCCTTCACATACGCCAGCGGCCGAATCACGATGTGTTTGCCGTCGTCCGATTGCAACTTGGCAGGCATACCTTTGAGCTTGCCGGCAAAGAACATATTTAAAAAGAAGGTTTCCAAAATATCGTCACGATGGTGACCCAGGGCAATTTTGGTCGCACCCAATTCATCGGCAACCCGATATAAAATGCCGCGTCGCAAACGCGAACACAGCGAACAGGTGGTTTTGCCTTCCGCAATGACGCGCTTGACAATGCTATAAGTATCCTGATTTTCGATATGGTAAGCCACGCCCAATTTTTCCAGATAAGCGGGTAGCACATCGGCAGGAAAATTGGGCTGTTTTTGATCCAGATTGACGGCCACAATATCAAAATGAATCGGCGCGCGCTGGCGCAGGGTAAGGAGAATATCCAGCATGGCATAACTGTCTTTACCACCGGACAGGCAGACCATTACCTTGTCGCCCGCTTCGATCATATTGAAATCGATAATGGCTTGCCCCACCAAACGGCATAAGCGTTTATGCAATTTATTATTTTCATAAGCCAGCTTTTCGGCTTGCTTGATCGTTTGCGTTTGCGTTTGCGTTTGCGTTTGCGTCTGAGCCAAGCCCGGATCGGTACAAGGTGCATTCATGCCCCACTCCTTTATTTGCTATTTACACGATGTCGCGATGTCGCGATGTTTTGCTGCGACTACACCGCTTCTTCATCTTTAATAAAAAATACCTCGACGCCCACCCCCTCGCAATCCGGGTAGGCGTCCGTCTTCATGCTCGCCACGCGCACCGCGCGCACCTGCGGGTGAAACAAAATACTGTGCGCCACGTCATCGCACAGGGTTTCTTGCAGATGAATATGGCCTTGCTCCATGCGCGCCCGAATGGTATCGCGCATCAAATTGTAATCGAGCACTTCCGACAAATGGTCGGACTTGGGCGTACTGAATGCCAAAGGCACATACACATCCACATCCAACAACAAACGCTGCGCGCCCTTTTTTTCAGATTCATAATGCCCGATGCGTGCCATCACTTCGTAGTTACGCAAAAACAGACGGCGGCAGTTTGCCAACTGGGGATAAAATAGGGCGATGCTCATGGCCGATGGTCCAAAGGTTAAGTGTTAAAATTATTTTTAATTGTTGTAAATTAATATCTATTAATCAGGCTCAGTCAAGGCATGTTGCTTTGCCACAAAAACCACATCGCGCGCCAAGGGTAGCAAATGCTGTCCACCATCGACCAACAAGGTTGCGCCCGTCACGCCGGAAATTTCCGCCAAAAAACAAACGGTATTGCTGATATCATCCGGGGTACTGGAGCGCCCAAGCGGGGTCATTTGATGGGTTTTTTCAAACTCGGCCTGGGTTTGTTTGTCTGAAATGAGGGTAATGCCCGGAGCCACGCCCACCACCCGCACCTTGGGTGCCAGGGCTTGCGCCAACATTACGGTGGCGGTGTGCAAACCGGCTTTGGAAAGCGTGTAAGACAAATAATCCGGATTCATATTGAATAATTTTTGATCCAATAAATTCACCACCACCGCCTGTTGCCCATCCGGTGTAACGCGATGCAAAGCTTGCGCCAGCAAGATCGGGGCGGCCAAATTGGTATGCATATGCGTATCCAGCCGGGCCTGCGAAAAATCTTCCGCGTTATCATAATCAAACAGGGAGGCGTTATTCACCACACAATCGAGGCGGCCAAAAACCGCCATAATTTGCGGTACGATTTGCGCCACACTGTTGGCATCGGCCAAATCACAGCATAATGACATGGCACGTCGCCCCAAAGCTTGAATCGACTGCTGCGTTAGCTGTGCGTCTTGTGCCGATTGGTGGTAATGTACCACCACGTCCCAGCCGCGTTGCGCCATGGTGATGGCGATATGTCGGCCCAGGCGTTTGGCGGCCCCTGTCACCAAGGCAACTTTGGTGGCATTGGTCGCGCTGGTGGCCCCAGCAGGTGACGTTGATCTGTGTGGCAATGTGTGTGGCGCTTGATCCATCTTTTTAATTTCTTCTGACAATTTATTTATTCAACCAGTATGACCCAACGTGGCTTAACCCTCCCCACCCCAACTGACGCAGCGCAACAAGCGTCGGACGCGCTGCTTGCCATCATTTGCGCCGAGATTGATCACGCCCTCGATCAATCCACCGATCCATCCCTCGAACAAGCCCTCAATCAAGGCCCCCCGGCCATTTCATTCGCCCGCTATATGGAATTGGCGCTCTACCAACCCGGCCTTGGCTATTACAGCGGCGGGGGCACCAAATTAGGCAAAGACGGCGATTTTACCACCGCGCCTGAAATGAGTCCGCTGTTTGGCCAAGCCCTGGCCCGTGCCGCATGCGCGCTTTTGCCACACGGCTGCTTGCGCATACTCGAATTTGGCGCAGGCAGCGGACAACTGGCCCACGATGTGCTATGCGAGCTGCAAAGGCTGGACATTGCGGTCGAACAGTATGCCATTTTGGAACTATCCGGCTCCTTGCGCGCAAGGCAACAGGCGATATTACACCAATTTGCGCAAGTCTGCTGGCTGGAGCAATGGCCGCCAGCGTTTTCCGGCGAATCTCCCACCCTGGTTTTAGCCAATGAAGTACTCGACGCCATGCCCGTGCATGTGGTGCAAAAACAGGAACAAGGTTGGCAAGAATGTTGTGTCGG
Organism: Janthinobacterium lividum; assembly: GCA_945864765.1. Lineage (GTDB taxonomy): Bacteria > Pseudomonadota > Gammaproteobacteria > Burkholderiales > Burkholderiaceae_D > CAMBDR01. The sequence goes on from CAMBDR010000567.1 coordinate 3,727, forward strand.
GCATGAGGCAGGCAAACTGGTTTGGCGCAACCGGGCCTGCCCCGCCGCATTATTGGCCAGCATTGCGCTGCAAATTCCCGATGCCGACCTGCTACCACCCGGCTACACCACCGAACTGCATCCGTTGGCGGGCGCGTTTATCCAAAGCCTGGCGCAGTTGCTCAGGCAATCCGCTGGCAGCAGTGCCGCGATTTTGATCGATTATGGCTTCCCGGCGCACGAATATTATTTGCCGCAACGGCA
>CAMBDR010000568.1 GCA_945864765.1 Janthinobacterium lividum
CCAACCATTGCACATAGCTTAGATTTCTATTCATATCCTGATCTTCCTCTTTTTATGTATTGCCATGTTTTTGCGCCGTATCTCAACACAGCTTCCCTCACCCAAGGCGTAAGTTCGGTGCAGTAAAGAGGAAACTTGCGCGACGCTTGATGTGACCAGGCAACATAGCAGAAATGAATCAAACCATATTATACGAACAGGCCAGCCATTGGCGATTGGCAATCAGTTTTTTCAGAAATTTTTTATGGCGATGCCACACCCAACCGATACGGCAGCGCAGCGGTCAATTCTTCGTGTGATTGAGTCAAATCCTGGCGCGTTGCCGAATCGGACATGGCAATGGCGATATAGGATTCCACAAACACAAAAGGCACCAGTCAATTTCTGACCAGTGCCAAGTACGACGAGATTGAATCTACGTTCAGACTTCCTGATCCCTTGGCGACGTAGTCGCCATTTTTAGGAAATAGTGTTGGCACTATGAATTTGATTCGGCATTGGTGTAAAGTTGAATTTTATTTTGCGCAAAAGTGGTCGCCATGCTAAAACAACAGTTCCTTCCTGGTTTTCCAGATGGTGCAGTAAAGATAGGTGAAATGCTAAGCATCCTTACGAAAGACGGTCGGGTTACTTACTTTGTTGGATCGGATAGCTACTTTGACCATGCCCTGGATGACAAGCAAAGTGAGCGATTTGTGCTGGCGAGTTTAATGCATCATGGGCATGTGCGGGCGTGCGACCTGAAAGCAAAACCCTTGGCAATCCCACACCGCACGCTAATGAATTGGTTGGCACAATACCGCAGCGATGGTGCGGGATTCTTTTATCGCACAAATAACGTGCGGCAAACCCGAATCTTGACCCCGGAAAAAAAGGCCGAATGCGCCAGTTTGATTGCTGGCGGCGCTCGTTTGGCAGAGGTGGCCAGACAGACTGGCATCGCCGATTCCACGCTACGCAAAGCCCTGAAGCGCAAAACGATTGCGTTGCTGCCCGAAGGTAAGCAGGAGATATCCCAAAACCTGGTGATCAGTACCAAGAGCGAGCGCAGTTGCATTGACGCGCAAGCTGCCAGTGCAATGGGCACGGCCTGTACCCGCGCGGATGAAAGAATGGCCGCTGCAGTGGGGCTTGCCCAGAGCGGCGCGACCCGGTTTGAGGCCGCCTGCGATGTACCGATGGCTGGCCTTCTAACGGGGTTGCCAGTGTTATGTACCAACGGCCTGTTCACAGGCATTGGCAAATATCTCAAGCTTCCCAAAGGGTTTTATAGTTGCCTGCACATCCTGTTGATCCTTGGCTTCATGGCATTGGCGCGCATTCGCAGACCGGAAGGGCTGCGCCACATTCCGCCTGGGGAATTGGGCAAGGTTGTGGGATTGGATCGCGCACCGGAGCCACGCACCTTGCGCGCAAAGATCTCGTTAATGGCCCGCACGGGCAACCCGGCAGCCTGGATGAAGGCGTTGAGCCAAGACTGGCTTGAGGCTGAACCTGAAGAAGCAGGCTACCTCTACGTCGATGGGCATGTCCGGGTCTACAACGGCGAAAAGGCAACCCTTCCCCGGCGCTTTGTATCGCGTGAAAAACTGTGCCTGCGCGGCACCACGGACTATTGGGTAAACGACGCGCTTGGCCGTCCATTCTTCGTGGTCTCAAAAGCGGTAACTGATGGCTTGGCCGATAGCCTGCTCAAAGACATCGTACCCGAGCTGCTAACCAGCGTTCCCGGCCAGCCCACGCCGGCCGAACTGGAAGCCGACCCGGCTCTGCATCGGTTTGTCATGGTGTTTGACCGGGAAGGGTCGAACTACAGCCTGCTGTCCGAATTATGGAAACACCGCGTCGGCGCATTGACGTACCGCAAAAATGTCAAGGATGTCTGGCCTGACAGTGAATTCACCGAGCACGAGGTGCCCATTCCAGGCGGTGGTAGCACGCGCATGAGACTGGCGACGCGGGACACCCGGATTAGTTCGGGCAAGGCATCCATGCCCGTGACGGAAGTGCGTTGCCTGAAAGCATCAGGGCATCAAACAGCCATAATAACGAGCGCAAAGTGTCTTGGAAACGTGACCATTGCTGGGCGAATGTTTAGCAGATGGTGCCAGGAAAACTTCTTTGCCTACATGATGCAACACTTTGATATTGATGGACTTATTGAGTACGGCGCGGAACCCCTTCCTGGCACTTTATTGATCGTCAACCCCGAATGGCGCGAACTCGACAAAAACGTGAGAATGGCGCGCCGATCCGAGCAAAAACATCAGGCAAAGTTGACCCAGCAGCCCATTGACGGCGACAAGGAAATTCAGAAAAAGGCCGAAATGGTCGAGGCGCTTCAGGCTGTGCAGGTGGAACTGGCGCAGCTTCGCGCCCAGCGCAAGGAAACACCGAAAAAGGTGCAGATCGATAGCCTGCCGGAAGCAAAAAGGCCGACTCAGTTACTGCCGTTAAATAAAATGCTTTCAGACTCGGTGAAGATGATTGCGTACCGCGCCGAAACGGCGCTCGTCGCGATATTGCGGCGACATTTGAACAAGGAGGAAGAGGCGCGAGCGCTGATCCGGGAGCTGTTTGTCTCTTCAGGGGATATTCTGCCCGATGATGTTGCAAAAACATTGACCATCAAAATCCATCACATGGCATCCCCGGCTCATGATAAGGCGATTGCTGCGCTACTGGAAGAATTGAACGACCAAGCATTCATACACCCGGAAACAGGGCAAAGATTGATTTACATGCTTGCATGAGTGCCAAACCTATTTCCTACGGGATCAGGAAGTCTGACGTTAAGCGACGATCGTGGCGCGAATGGTCAATTGCAGTTGCTTTTTTTGATTGACGATAATACGTGCCTTTTCGCCCTCAGAGGTGTATTCATAAAAATAATTTGTCGCAGGAACCGCCCAGGTATGCCAGTTATTCACCCCGTCCACGGGCCAAGCCGATAACCTGGGTCGCTTTGTTGCGGTTCCAGCCTGGCATTTTGGCCATTCACTCTTTCTGTTTGCGATGTAGCCATGATGGGGCAATCCGAATTTTGGCGCTATTGTACTAAAGGTGAATTTTCGCAGAAGCAGAGAAATACCCGGTTGCCACGCTCATTGCGGAAAAAGTGGCAATACCACCTGAATGCAGGTGCCTTCTCCCAGAGTGCTGGTGATTTGAATTTTGCCTTTTAACCGTTCCGTCACGTGGTTCCAGGCCACATGCAGGCCCAAACCCACGTGCCCGTGCAGCCCGCTTTTGGTGGTAAAGAAGGGGTCGAATACTTTGGGCAAGTCTTCCGGTGCGATTCCGTGGCCGTCGTCACTGACGCCAATCACCAGCTCTCCGCCCTCATCACCCGCAGTGGCTTGCGCAGACAGGCGCAGGGTGCCGCTGCGCCCCCCGGTGAACGCATGGTCCAGCACGTTCACCAGCACCCGGCTCAAGGCTTCGGTGAGCGCGTCCTGCACAACATGGATACTTAAACCAATCGGCGCGGCCACCTCCAACTTGCAACCATTTTGCACCAGTTGGTTGTATACCAGCGCGGCCACTTCGCGCAAATACTCAGCCAATTCAATCTTGGCCACCAGGTCACTGTCGGCATTGACTGAAATGGTTTTGAACAGGGCGATCAGTTCGGCGGCGCGGTTGGCGGTCTTCAGGGCCAGCGCGGTGTATTCCATGCCCTCGGCGGTGGAAGAGGCCAGTAGCGATTGGCTCAGGCGGCCACTGTCAATGGCATGTTGCAGTGTCTGCCATGCGCCTTCCACGCCGGATATTGCCATCAAGGTGGTGCCCAGCGGGGTATTGATTTCATGCGCGATGCCTGCCACCAGGCCGCCAAGCGAAGCCATTTTTTCTTGCTGCACCAGTTGGCCTTGCGCTTGCCGCAGGGCTGCCACGGCAGCGGCATTGGCCAGTGCAATGGCACCATAGGCGGTTAAGGTGCGAAAGATCAGGCGCTCGCGCTC
>CAMBDR010000569.1 GCA_945864765.1 Janthinobacterium lividum
TCGGTTTGCCTTGCGGTTGACTCCAGGGTATTTGTTGCAACATGCCACCGGCCAGAAACAGGGCGGCGACCAGGGCCAGCGCCGCCTTGCGCGCTGACCCGGCGCAAAGCAGGGCCGCCGCCAGCGCAGCGGCAGCCAAGGCGGCAATCGCGCCAATCCCATACACGCCCACAATGGGGGCAAAGCCCGCCAGCGGGCTGGTATTGTGCGCATAACCCGATACCACCCAGGGCAAACCGGTAAGCAACCAGCCGCGCAGCCATTCCGTCAAGCCCCACAGGGCGGGCAGCACGCACAGCGCCGTGAGCAGCAGGCTCAAACCCCAACGGCGGCGCAGGTAAATACTGAGGCAAATGGCGATGGCGGTAAACGGTGCCAGATAAAAGCTGGCCAGCAAAAATACGGCACTGCACGCCATCCACAGCGGTAAGTGGGCGTAATGGTACATGGTGATGTAGAGCCAATACATGCCGCAACCAGTCCAACCCAAACCAAAAGCCCAGGCGCGCCAAAAATGGTGCTTGAGCGGGGCGGTGTGGTCAAGCAGGCTTAAGTGAATCAGCCAGGCCAAACTGATGATTTGTACTGGCCACGCCCCAAACGGCGCAAAGGCGAGCAGATTGGCCGCGCCCAATACCAGACAAATTAGCCCTTGAAGCATCAAGGGCTGACGCAGTACAAAGTTCATGGGGTGGTTTCGGTGGGGACTTTTTCGACCAGCAAAACATGAATTTGGCGGGCATCGGCACGCAACACTTCAAAGCGCAAATTGCCGATATCGAAGCGATCACTCTTGTGCGGCATGCGCCCCAAGTGATTGGTGACCAAACCACCTATGGTATCGACATCGTCATCGACCAGACTGGCACCGATGATTTCATTGAATTGTTCCAGCTCGGTGAGTGCCTTGACGCGCCATTTTGGGCCGTATTGCCCGGCATTCACGGCCACGATATTGTCTTCTTCTTCATCGAAATCGTATTCGTCTTCGATGTCGCCAACGATTTGTTCGAGTACGTCTTCAATCGTGATTAAGCCAGCCACGCCGCCATATTCATCCACCACAATCGCCATGTGGTTGTGGTTGGCGCGAAAATCACGCAACAAAATATTCAGGCGTTTGGATTCGGGAATAAACACTGCCGGGCGCAGCATGTCGCGCACGTCAAAGGTTTCTTCGGCATAGTAGCGCAATAAGTCTTTGGCCAGTAAGATGCCAACGATGCGGTCGCGGTCGCCTTCAATGGCCGGAAAGCGTGAATGCGCAGTGGAAAGCACACTCGGCAACCATTCTTCAATTGGCTTGGTCAGGTCGATCACGTCCATTTGCGAGCGCGGCACCATGATGTCGCGCGCCGATAATTCGGACACCTGGAATACGCCTTCGATCATCGATAAGGCGTCGGCGTCAAGCAGATTGCGCTCGTGCGCGTCGTGCAGCACTTCGAGCAGCTCGGCGCGATTCTCCGGCTCGGGAGAAATCAAGGCGGTCAGCCGTTCAAATAGGGAACGGTGGGATTTAACGTCCGGTTTGACGTTACCAGGATACTCAGGATACTCAGGCATAGGGGCTATAAGCCGTTGTTACGATGTTCGATAGCATACACCAAAACTGTGCCTTGCGTAGAAATTAATTTTACGGTCATAATTGGCCACTTTCTTTGATGTCCCAATAGCGCTTCACCAGCGTCATACTTAAATGCTCGGGCGTGATGTCGATCAGGTGGCTGGCGCGTATCCCCAGGCGTTTAATCGCGTCTTGCCGCAATTGCAAATAATGGGCGGTGGCAGCCACGCGCAAGGCATCGGAAAACTGTTGTACTGGCGCATCGAGTGCTTGATCCAGCGCTTTTTCGCGCAAGCTGGCACACATCACCAGATGCCGTGTGGAAAGTAAATCACAGGCACTCTTCAAGGCTTTGTCGTCTTCGTCGCGTACATTGGTAATCAATACCACGAAAGCGCGTTTGGTCAGGCGCGTGAGTAACATGCTGGCCGCTTGCGGGTAGTCCGGTGCCACTTCCTGTGGGTATAAATCGTAGATGCCGCTCAATAAACGATCCAGGCCAGCCCGGCCTTTTTGTGGGCTGAGCCAGCGCGAGCTGCCGCCAAAATTCATCAAACCAATCGCATCGCCTTGCTTTTGTGCGATGAAACTGAGCGTCAACACGGCATTCAAGGCGTGATCAAAATGGCTGCCGCTTTCATCCTGGGCCAACATGCGGCGGCCGGTATCGAGTAAAAATACCACTTGCTGGTCGCGCTCTTCCTGGTATTCGCGCGTGATGGGTTTGAGTTGGCGCGCAGTGGCTTTCCAGTCGATGGAGCGCATGCTGTCGCCCTGGCGGTATTCACGCAGTTGGCGAAAGTCGGTGCCTTCACCGCGCCGCCGCTTGCGGATTGAACCCAGGGTTGGGGCGCGTCGGTCGGTGGCCGATAATTGCTGGCCCAACAGCTTGGAATAATCGGGGAACACTTTCACGCTTTGTTCCGGGCCGATCCGGTGTAAAAACCACCACAGGCGCAAACCGCTGGCAACCCGCACATACGGCGCTTCAAAGCGCTCATTGCCGCGCCGGGGTGGGCGTAGCCGATATTGAAAGCTGACATAAGTTCCGGGCTGGACGTGGCTGGTGTGGGGTAAATGTTCCATCTCCCAGGTGCCGGGGTAAGCGTCGATGGTTTGTAGCACGAGGCTGCGCTTGTCTTCATTATGCAGGGTGATGCGTACCTGATTCCAAAGCGCCACCGGCCAGACATTGGGCATCTGGCGCTCGATGCGCAAGGTCGGCGCTTTGCGCCAGAGCAAGGCATCCAGCAAGGCCGCCAGAATCAGGGTGGCCAAACTGGCTTGCCACCACAGGGCCAGGCCGGAATTGGGCCAGATTCCGGCCAGCGCACCGAGCACAGCAAGTAGCCCGACGCAATACAGGAAGAGGCGTGAGGGTATCATGCGCGCGGCGCTGCGATTTGTTCGATTAATTGCTTCAGTAAGTCGTCGCTGGTTAAACCATCGAGCTCACTTTCAGCAGCCAGTGCCACCCGATGCCGCAACACGGGCAAGGCAGCTTGTTTGATATCGTCCGGGGTGACGTAATCGCGCCCCGCCATCAGGGCCATCGGGCGTGCTATCCGCACCAGCGCAATCGAGCCACGCGGCCCGGCACCAATCGCCAAACCGGGCCAGTCGCGCGTGGCGCGCACCAGACGCACCGCATAATTGGCCACGGCGTCATCGACCCGGATTTGCGCCACCATCTGCTGCAGCGAGACAATGGTTTCCGGCTTGATCAGGGTGGTCACTTGCGTCACGTCCAGGCCATCGCCAACGCGGTTGCGGGTGGTTAATTGCAGCATCGCGTTTTCTTCGGCTTCGCTTGGGTATTCGATATAGACTTTGATCAGGAAACGATCCAGTTGCGCCTCCGGCAGCGGATAGGTGCCTTCGTTTTCCAGCGGGTTTTGCGTTGCCAGCACCATAAACGGCGAAGCCAGACGGTGTGATTCGCCTTCAATCGTCACTTGTCGCTCCTGCATTACTTCCAGCAGCGAAGATTGGGTTTTGGCCGGTGCGCGGTTGATTTCATCGGCCAGCAGCAAGTGGGTAAATACCGGCCCTTTGCGCACGCTGAAGGTTTGGTTTTTCATGTCGAACACGGCATGCCCCATCACGTCGGCCGGCATTAAATCGGGGGTGAACTGGATGCGCGAAAACTGCCCGGAAAAAGTTTTGGCCAGTGCATTCACCAGCAAGGTTTTGCCAAGGCCCGGCACCCCTTCCAGCAGCACATGGCCACCCGCCAGGCAACAGGCCAGCACTTGTTCCAATACTTTTTGCTGCCCAATAAAGGCGCGCTGAATTTCGCTGCGCATGCGGGTGACGATGTCGATGGCTTGTTGTAAGCGCTCGGCGGGAATCGGGCTAATTTCGGACCGCACGTCGGGCCGCACGTCTGACCGTAT
>CAMBDR010000570.1 GCA_945864765.1 Janthinobacterium lividum
GGTTGCATCAGGCTGGTGACTAGGCTGCGGGCAATGCGTTCGACACAGGTAATATCGTCCAGCGAGGGCAAAATAATCACAAATTCATCACCGCCCAGGCGCGCCACGGTGTCGGATGAGCGCACGCACGAGGTAATGCGCTGCGAGGCTTCCACCAGCAAGATATCACCCATATCATGCCCCAGCGTGTCGTTGACTTCTTTGAAGTGATCCAAATCAATCACCAGCAAAGCTAAGGCCAGGTCATCGCGCCGGGTTTTTTTGATTTCTTGCTGCAAGCGGTCTTGCAACATGTGGCGGTTGGCCAGCTTGGTGAGCGCATCGAAATTGGCTTGTTCCCAAATCAATTGCTCCGATTTGCGCTTTTCGGTAATGTCAGAAAATACCCCGACATGATGGGTGATTTTGCCGTATTCATTGCGCACCAGCTTGATCGATAGCCATTGGATGTAAATATCGCCATTTTTACGCCGGTTGCATAACTCGCCTTCCCATTGGCCGTGGTCTTTCAGGCTGGCCCACATTTCCTCATACAAAGTGGGGGCGGAAATGCCCGCGCTCAGCAAGCTCGGGTTATGCCCCAACACCTCTTCCACCACATACCCGGTAATCGAACAAAAAGCCGGGTTGGCGGTGACGATGCGGTTATATTGATCGGTCACGATCACGCCTTCGTCCACGGTGTTAAACACGGTAATGGCCAAACGCTGCGCTTCTTCACGTTTGTGCTGCTCGGTAATGTCGAGCGCGGTGCCGATCATTAAAAACGGTTGGTCGTTGTCGTTGCGGTAAACTTCACCTTGGCAGTGAATGTAGTGCACCTCGCCATTGGGCCAGACAATGCGGCATTCGATATCATAGTCGCTGTCACCCGCCAAGGCCCGATCCGCCACCGTTTGCACCAATTCGCGATCTTCCGGATGCACAAACTTCATGAATAATTCATAACTTGGGGCGCAAGAACCGGGCTCCATGCCAAAAATGCGGAACTGTTGATCCGACCAAATCTCGGAATTATCCAGAATATTCCACTCCCAGGTGCCCAACAGCGAAATCCGGATCGCATTACTGAGCAAATAGGCGTTGGCGCGCAAGGTTTCCTGAATTTGCTTGCGCTCGGAAATATCCCGGGCCGAGGCATATAACATCGGTTGGCCATCGATTTCAATGCGCACGGCGTTGATTTCCACATCAATTAAATGGCCGTCGGCATGCAAATACATGGTTTCAAAGATGGCACCCTGGGGCGGTAAGTCGGCAATGCGCTGCGCCAATTCGCTCGGCGTCCATTGCACGTCCCAACGGCTGGCGTTGGTGCCAATGATATCTTCCGGGCTATAGCCGAGCAGGCGGCAAAATGCATCGTTGGCTTGCACCACATCGCCCAACACATCCAAAATATGAATCCCGTCGCTGGCGGCGTTGAGCAACATCGCATTTTTCACGCTTTCATTGCGCGCGGCCTGGGCGGCAATGCGGGTGACGGTAATATCCACCGCCATGCTGATGACCAGGCGGCGGCCATCGGGCAAGGCAGCCAGCGGGCCGGAATGAAAATCCCAAATCAGGATAGTCCCGTCGGCGGCGCGCACCTCGGTTTCCCCTTCGGCAAACCATTCTTGCTTGTAAAACAACTGGCGGATTTTTTCTTGAATGCTGGCTTGATGTTTGTTACCGTAAGCGCGCGACAACCAGGCTTGAATGGTGGGAATTTCCGCTTCGCTATAACCGGTAAGTTTGCACCAAACCCGGCTCAGCAATAAAATTTCGCCATCTTCGGCATGCAACATAATCGGCACGGGGGCATCAATAATTGCCTGACGGAATAAGTCTTCGCGTGCCCGATTGAGCAGCCGCAAATTCTCCATTTCCTGCCGATTGCCGATGCCGGTTTTGTAGGTTGTGGCGTCGAGCATGACCACCGCATCGTGATTAAGCCAGGGGTGGGGCGCATCGCCCTGTAAAAACTCACAATCGACCTGCGGCAACAACGCGCGCAAAGCACTCACGGTACCTTGATCGTCATCGATCATCAGAATTTTGGGCGTGGCGACCATACTTGTTTGCTCCCTGAAACCGAAACTGCGCTAATTTAGCAACCCGAACAGGGAGTTTACCTTGAATTTGGTAAAAATAGTACAAGTTGTTGCATCTATGTCGGATTGGTGTTGGTTTCAGCGACAGGTAAGGGGCTGGCTTTCATTGGCACAAAGCCGGGCAAGGCTTGAATGCGTTGCACCCAGGCACGAATATTCGGGTACGCTTCCAGTGAAACGCCCCCTTCTGGCGCATGGGCCAGATAGGTATAGAGGCGGATGGTGTTGGACATGAAAAACTCCTGAAGCAAAGTTGGTTTAAATCAAAAAATATATTTGTTGTAAAGATGTCGGGCAGAAGCGAATTTCCTTACACGCAAAAATCAAATTATTTTTAATGGCTATACGGATGAATCTGAGTGAAGTGCGAAAAAACATCAAAATCATAACAGGGTGCAAGTAAATTCGAAGTAAATTTCAATTGGGTGCGAAATTTGTGTTTTTTAGCACCACAGATCAGCCAGATAAAAATGCCGTTAGCTCAATCTTGCGCACTATAATATTTTATCTTTTATCTCTTTTTATAGGGCAACTAGGTTACTTTTGGTGTGGGTAATCCCCCCTTCTCTGCGGATTGAAGGTCTTGAATTTACGAGGATTTTATGCCAAAAAATACAATTATCAGTAAGAAAAACTATAAATAACAAGACGGTATAACTGAAAGATGCAGCACAGTTTTCCCAATTATGGGGCGGTACAGTTTGAAATTGTGCAAACTGTGCTGGTCAAAAAATCCTAAAACTGTTATCTTGTCACGATTTGCCGAAACATCTAACATCTGCTTCATGGAAAATTCAATCAATTTATATGAGTCGCTGGCCAATGACATTGGCGGCATGATTAAAACCAGCGTATATCGGCCTGGGGAGCGTTTGCCGTCGGTACGCAATTTGGCGACGCATCATCGGATGTCGATTTCTACCGTGACCCAGGCGATGCGCTTGTTGCAAGATCAGGGTTTGATTGATGTCAAGCCGCAGGCGGGTTATTTTGTGCGTTGTCGGCCCCGGCCTTTGCGCGGCGACACCCATGCCAACGACTTCAATACCGCCACCTTTGTGGATGTGAATAATCAACATACCAAGGTGTTGCTGGAAATTTCTGCGGGCGCGGTGACCCAATTTGCCAACGCCTGGTTGCCGGATGATTTGGTGCCGACCAAGCGCTTGCAGGGGATTGTGAGTACGGTGACGCGTACCCACCCCAATTTATTTAACAGCCCCGGTTTTTTCAATTTAAATGAATCCAATTTCGTGCGCCAAATTGCGCGCCGTGCGGCAGACTGGGGCAAAATCGATCCCTCTGAAATCGTGGTCACCAATAGCGGCACCGAAGCCTTGAGCTTGTGTTTGCGGATGGTGGCCAAACCGGGTGACACGATTGCGATTGAATCGCCCTGCCATATTTTGATGTTGCAATTGATTCAAACCATGGGGATGAAGGCCTTGGAGATTCCAACCAATCCCAAGACCGGCATTTCGTTGGAAGCGTTGGAATTGGCTTTGTCAGGCAATATGGTGCAAGCGTGCATGTTTATGCCCAATGCCAGCAATCCTTTGGGTAGCATCATGCCGGATGAAAACAAAAAACGGCTGGTTGAGTTGATGAATCAATTCAATGTGCCCTTGATTGAAAATGATTTGTATGGTGACTTATGTTTTGGGGTGAATCGGCCAGTGCCTGCCAAAGCGTTTGATACCCAGGGCAATGTTTTATTATGCTCGTCGTTTTCCAAAACCGTCACTTCGGCCATGTCGGCAGGGTATATCATGGCGGGTAAGCATTCGCATCAGATGATTTATCTCAAGGCTTTGGCCAGTGGCCAGGCCAGTCACTATAATCAGGCGGTGTTGGCGAATCTGATTG
>CAMBDR010000571.1 GCA_945864765.1 Janthinobacterium lividum
AATTATTTTCAGGCGGCGGGTTACCAAACCCATTATCGCGGCAAATGGCATTTAAACCACCCGGATCTGGATGTTCCCGGCAGCCAAACCTCGGTGCTCTCCAACGCGCCCGACGGCACGCCCTTCCCTGATCGCATTGCGCTCTATGAGCACGCCAACCAATTGCGCGAATATGGTTTCAATAACTGGATCGGGCCGGAACCGCATGGGGCATTGCAAGCCAATTGCGGCATCTCGCGTGACGGCGGTTTTGCCGACCAGGTGTGCCGCAGCATCGACCAACTGGAACAGCAAGCCAAAAATGGTGACGATACGCCATTCCTGCTGGTATCGTCATTTTTGAATCCGCATGATATTGTGCTCTTTGGTGCGCAATGGTTCACCACCTTCCAACAATTGCAGGCCGAGGGCAAACTGCCGCAGATTGATGCTGCGCCCAGCGCCAACGAAAGCTTGCTCAACAAACCGCGCTGCCAAAAAGATTACTTGTACACCTATCCGCGTATGGTTTTGCCGCAACCGCCCAACGAAACCTATCGCCAGTTTTACTATTTTTTGATGGCGGAAGTCCACAAGCACATCGCCCGCGTGTACCAGCATTTAAAAAAGAGTTCGCTGTTTGACAATACCATCGTCATCTTCACCTCCGACCATGGCGAACTGCTCGGCTCGCACGGTGGCTTGCATCAAAAATGGTATAACGCCTATAACGAAACGCTGCATGTGCCCTTGATTATTTCCAACCCCAAACTATTCCCGCAAGCCAAAACCAGCGAACTGTACACCTCACACATCGATTTACTGCCCACCATTCTGGGCTTGGCCGGCATCGATCAGGAAGCCACCCGGCTGGAACTGGCCAAGAGCCATTCTGAAGCACAAAAACCGGTCGGCCGTAATCTGGCAGGCGTGATCACGGGCAAGGTCAAGGAAAACGATGCGCCAATTTATTTCATGACCGATGACAACCCGGAAGTGGGCACGCAAATGTTCAACCCGATAACCGGTTTTGCCTACAACCCCATCATCCAGCCCAAACATGTGGAAACGGTGATTACCAAACTGCCAAAGTTGACGGGCGAAGTGGTCTGGAAGTACAGCCGCTATTATGACAACCCGCGCTTTGGGGTCGGGCAGGTGGGCAACCCGGACAATATCACCACACTGCGCGGCATACCGGATGAGTATGAATGCTATGACCTCAACGCCGACCCGCTGGAGCTGGAAAACCGCATGTCACCGATCTGCCCCAAGCCACTGCCTGAGGATGTGCACAAGGCGCTGGAGCATGAATTAAACCAACAACGGCGAGAAAAACGCTTGTACCCGCATACGTTGAATAATCAGGATGCCAGCGACGACGGCACTGGCAAACCACAGGTGCCAATGCGCAATTAAGCAATCATGGGGCATCCACTTTCATAAACTGGCTACCCCATGCGACCAAATTAGTGGCATACTCACCAATCCGCCCCATTACGCTCAGATACCCTACTTCATTACCAAGGAACAAATCATGGGTGTCCATTTAACTCCTCATTTAACTCAGCAACCATGGGTTTTGAAAACATCATCGAATGCCTGCCTGTATGAAATATTAAGACCCTGATTTGCTAAAGGACAAGGAAATCGGTTTTTTCGGCCCAATCGTAATTTGCATGACCGCAGGGTGGGGAATGTTTGAACCAATTAATTCCGATTTGCAATATCTGATCAAGAAGCCAATTAATATTTTCATTTCCAATAGCGCAAATTCAGAACCGATGCATTTTCTGGTTCCGCCGCCGAATGGCGCATATTCGGACGGCGCATATTTTCGATCAATATACCTGTCCGGTACAAATGCGGATGGGTTTTCCCATATTGCAGGCTGGCGATGCAATAGTGCAATGCATACGCCTAATTCATCATTGACATTCAAAACCCGGTTGCCCAAGGTAAAGCTTCGATTGACAATTTTTCTGGTCACGAATGGCACGGGCGGATGAATTCGTAAGGCTTCCTTGACGATGCAATCAAGAAATTGATTTTCCAGGATGAGATTCAAAAAGTCATCTTTTGAGCAATCCGCCAAAACATGCAATTCATCTTGCAAACGCTTCTTAATGCTTACATCCTTGTGAATATAATATAAAGCCCAACTTAACGAGGTGGCACTGGTTTCATGCCCGGCGACGATAAATGTTCTGATATGATCGAGGACATATTCTTTTGGTGCGTCTTTCATATTGCTCAACGGCCCCTCACTATTGGCGGCGATCAGTGACAGGAAAAATTCATAAAATCGATGATCCAATTGTGCTTTTTTTCGATTAAATCTTTTCCAGGTTCCCGGCACCCAACCAGGAATAAACAAAAAGGAGGCGGAATAACTGTTCAAAAAGTTGATCGTTAATTTTTCAGCTTCATCCATTTCCTCACGATTTAAATGGGGGAAGATAAATTTCAAGACCACCTTTAAGGTTGATTTGAGCGCAAATTCCTGGATCACCAGCGTTCCTGAATTTTCCAGCTTCTGATAGAGATCAAAAAAAACGTCGGCAATAGGGGTGGCTAATGGTGACAAGGTTTTTTTTGAAAAATGCGGCATAAACTCTTTGCGCAAGCTTAGATGAGACTGGCCGCTTTGCATAATCAATCCATTTCCCCCCAATAAAGGCGCAACCGGATTATTGACCGAAACATGGAAGCTATCCGGTGGGGCTGAAAACACAGCTTTAGCCAATTCTGAATTGCCCGTCATCCAAATATCGGGCGCACCAGGAAATGACAGCGGAAAGGGATCGCCATATTTCTTTTGCAAAGCCAGAAGATGATCTTCCGGTTTTCGCAAAAAACGCATCATATCAAAGGGAGAAGTCATAAAGGTATACTTTCATTGTTTTGCATTTTCATTGTGGAATATAAATATTGCAGCATTAGTATCCGGGTAGCCTGGAGTCAGCAGCATCAACTTCATTCAATCATCATTCAGCCATCATTCAATCGGCTTCGTACAACTCAGGCAAGCGACATCATCACCGCAGGTACGCCTCAGGTGCCGCTGCTACCACATCAAATCATCGGGAATCTTATAGGCCGCATACGGATCATCCTCATCGACCTCGGTCGCCGCCTGGTGTACCCGCACCACCAGCGAGGCATCGCGCTCGGCGATTTTGTCGGCGATCACCCTGGGCACCAATTCAGTTACACCATTCATACAAACAATCACCAGCCGTCCGGCCACCAAATGCGCCTGCACCGCTGCCGACACATAGATCCGTTCGATTTTGCTGCCATGGGTGAAATTATAAGGGATATCGCCTGCGCCCTTGCTCTGGCGATTGGTTTGCACCATCTGGGCAATTTGCGCCACAATGGCCTTTTGGGTGGCTGCGGCATCGCGTTGGGCATTGAGTTCACGCGCGCGCTCGGCATTTTTGCGTTGCGTTTCCTGTGCGGCCAGGCGCGCCTCATCCACGCTTTGCGTGCCGGTTTGGCGCTCCACCTTTTTTTGCTTGGTTTTGTCCTGGTGAACCTTTTTGGCCTTGTTTTTATCGACTAAACCGGCTTTCAAGAACTGATCTTGCAACGAGGCCATACGTATTGCTCCGTAAATTGGAAAAACCCTAGCATAACAAAAATTTGCCCTTAATGGACAACAATGCAGGACAACAATGCAGGACAACAATGCAGGACAGCAATGCAGGACAGCAATGCATGGCATCACATTTTTCTGGTCTGGCCATTTGCCAGGCAAAATAAACTATAATGCAGCAACACTTTCATTCCGGCACCTTTTTCAACTCAAAGAAACTCAGCCATGACTCTGCCTTTCTCCCCCGAAGCTTTCGCCCAACGCCAACTTGATGCCTACAACGACCGTGATCTGGAGCGCTTCGTGCGCGAGTACACCGAAGACGTGCAAGTCTGGCAGTTACCCGACCCCAACCCGGTCATCGTCGGGCGCGC
>CAMBDR010000572.1 GCA_945864765.1 Janthinobacterium lividum
AGAATTATTATGGCAAGTAGGAATATGACCAGTGGCGAGATCGCCCTTGCAAAAACGGTCTTCAAATCTGAAATTAAGTATGAAAACGTAAAAATATTCAACGAGAAATGGGCAGTGTTTCAGCCCAAGGACAGGGCAATGGCACCCAATGGCAATATCTATTTCGCCCCAGGCAATGCAGACTATGTTGATGACTTTTCTCAGGCCAACATCCACGCAAAAGCAACATTTATCCATGAACTCGCCCATGTCTGGCAGCATCAGAACGGAATCAATGTCATCGCCAGAGGCGCAATCAATCGCAACTATGATTACTTGCCCTTGACGATCAACTCGGATTTCAATGATTTTGGCATCGAACAGCAAGCCCAAATCATTCGGGACTATTTTTATTTATTAAATAACTATCATGGCAAGGATTGGCCACTGCTTGTCGTGTATATTCGCGTTATACCATTCTTACGATAAGCACTCATGAAAACCCTACACCGAACTCTTTTCATTGTCATCACGTGCCATGTTTTTGCCGTAGCGCAAGCGGTGCCTGACTGGCGTGCCGCCAAGGCGCAAGCCGTGCAGGCATTCGATGCTGGCAACTGCGCAAAAGTTTGGCAACTGGTTTGGCCATGGGCGCGTAATGGCAATGCCCAGGCACAAGCCATGTTGGCCACTGGCGCGCACGCAGCAGGTTTGCTGCCACCGGGTAGCCCCCGTGATGCATTGGCACGCTTGCGGCATATGCTGATTCTGGCAGCCCATGGCGTACTTGATGATGATGCTGCCAATACCGAATTGCTCAACAGTTTATTGCAGGAACACATCATCGCGGATGCGGGCGGGAGGGAGTTGCGACGATGCCTTGCTGGCAAATCATCACCGCCACATTGCATTAAGGCAGCAGTTGAGCGTGGTTTTATACCTTCCATGGAAAGCTACGCAAGGGAACTTGACCGGGCAGAAAAGCTTTTTAATGCACCGGCGACGTGCGATATTCGCCCGGCACCCCCCAAACCCATGCCGTAGCTGTGACAAGCCAAGCCCAATGGTTGTTTTTCGCATCGTGCATCGTTGTGGAGCGAACCTATGAAGCCCCGGCAGAGTGACGCCAGCGTTACCAATTTACCCAAAGCCGTGCTGGCGGCGTGCATTCTCGGGCTGGTGCTGGCCCCGTTCGGTTATATTGCAATGGGTGCGCTGGCAGGCTTTGCACCCGCATTCTCATGGCTGGCCTTGCCGCCCTTGCTGGCAAGTGTCGGCTATCTGCTGATTCGGTTCTTGGCAAGGCAGGGCCGGGGTGCGGCAAGTAAGCCGGCGTTGCTGGCAGAGCTTTTTAGTTGGATGGTGATTGCGGCATTTTTGGCTGTTGTTTCCGGCTTTACGCTGTTGACCAGGCTTGAGCGCATCGGATTATTCGCCACCGTGTTTTTGGCCGCTACCTTGCTCTCATTGCCGATTTTTTTATTGCGCAGAACGGCACTGGCAGAAAGACTGAAGCCTTTGCCACAGCCGCTTACCTTGTTCTTGCTGTTGACCGTGCTGGCAGTGGCGGCTGTTGCGCTGGGCAACTACCTGCTTCATGCCCCCGCGTTTCTTTAGCGCCCACTTTCTGGCTTGAGGTCGCAATTTGCGACCTCAAGATAACAGATTAAACACAGCCCTGTATCACCGCCTCAATCCGTGCAAAAATCAAGTCTTCGCGCGCACGGTTGCCGCGTGCCGTGCCTTCCACCGCCCGTTCAAACCCGCGTTGCCCCAGTAGGCTGGCCAATTGGTCGGCGAAAAACGCTTTTAATTGCGCTGCGCTGTGCGTCATTTCTTGCACAATCGCGGCGCGCCCATCAAACAGGTTGAGCAAGTCTTCAATGTCCTGGCTGGCTTCCGGATCATGCATGCCACGACCAAGGTAAGCTTCGAGCTTGGTCGCCATAAAATAGGCTGGCAACACCAGGCGGATGGTGCTGGCCGCGCTCAATGAGTAAGGGCTGGCGCTTTCCAATGCCGCGCGATACCAGCGGTTGCCAAAACCCAGCACCTTGGCATCGTCCGGCATAAAATCAACCCGCAAACCTTGCCAGCGCATGGCGCAAATCGGGGCGTCCTGGCTGGTATCGTCCTTAAAGCCGCGCTCGCGCAACTGTTGCTGCAAACCATACCATTGGCCATGCCCCAACACGCCAACAATCAAATCCACATCTTCCGTATGGCGCACCTGCTCCAGGGCAAAGGCATCACTTAAAAACAGTGCCGTGGTGCAACCGCCAACAAAGGCCACCTGTTGGCATAAGGCCGGCCCCAGTGCCACGGCCACCGTTTCCAACATGGCGCGCTGAATTTTGGCCTGGCTCATTGCACCTCCAGCAGCATTTTTTCCAGCATTTGGTTGGCCAGATTGCGCTCCCGTGCCAGACCAAGGCGGTTGGAATCGATCAGGGCCAGCAGCGCATACAGGGTTGGGTCTTGTTGCGCCGCAAAGGGGGCCGACTTGAACAAGGGCGCGATGGCCTCGCCCTGGTGCTCACCCTGGTGCTCACCCTGGTGTTCGCCTTGGTGTTCACCCTGCGCATCCGGCCAAACCGGACAAAATTCACCCGCACTGTGCAACACGCCCTGCATGACCGGGGCGGCCCAGGCGGTCGCCATGCCACGCGCCATGGGCCCCGGCTTGACCGGAAACACATAGCGCAAGCCATGCAGTACAAATTCGAGCAGCGCATCAATATGGACGCGCGGCAAACCACTTTTGCGGTCAATCCGCGCCAGACGGGCGGCATAGCTGCGTTGCAAAGACTGGCTCACTTCCGATTTGCTGATACCGGTTACCTCGGCCAAGGCGCGCACGCTGTGCTGCCAGCCCATTGCGGCTGCCGCATCACCCTGGGGCAAACCGGGTGCTGCCGCTGCCACCAAATAAGGGGCGCGCTCTTGCATGAGCAGCCTGGAAGGCGCAGCTTGCCACGCTGGCGCGGCACTGGCCGCCACGGCAGGCAAACCCTGTGCCTGACGCGCCAGACTGACTAACTTGAGTAATAAGAGAATATCTTGACTTTTCATACCGGCCTCGTGATTGTCCATTGATTGAGGACAAGGGGCAGTTTAATGCGTTGCCATCGCTTTGTCAAGCCTTGGGCAATAAGATAAGTAATTGCTTGATCTCATCGCACCCGGCCATGCCTGATGCCATTGCCGCCGATTGCGGCGGAATCGGCGGCAAAAAACCGACAGCGGCAAAATTCTCTATAATGGCAACTTCCAAATTAAAGAGCTTTGGAATAACGAATGATTGGGAGATATGGCGTATGAGTAAAGTGAAATCGGGTTTGGGCTTGATTCTGGCAGTTTTTGTGATCGGTGCCGGGTATTTATTGCTGGCACCCGTGCCAGTCGAGCCAAAGGCATGGCAGCCGCAGGCGGATGCGGGTTATGTCGGTGTGCACAAGGCCAACCAAGGCCTGGCCAATTTGAACCTGATTGACATTCATGGTGAAACCGGGCCGGAGCACATTGCCTTGGGGCCGGACGGTAAATTGTATGCCGCCGTCGAAAGCGGAAAGATCGTGCGCATGCAGCCCGATGGCAGCCAGTTTGAAGTCTGGGCCGATACCAAGGGGCGGCCATTGGGGCTGGATTTTGACGCCAAGGGTCGGGTGATTGTGGCCGATGCCATGCTCGGCCTGTTGGCCATTGACGCCCAGCGCCAGATTGTGCCGCTGCTAACAAAGCTGGCAACGGATGACCCAATTGCCTATGCCGATGCGGTGGTGGTGGCCAAAAACGGTAAAATTTACCTGTCCGATGCCACTCGCCGCTTCGCCGCCAAACAGTTTGGTGGCACCTTCAATGCCAGTATTCTGGATATTCTGGAACACAGCGCCACCGGGCGCATCATTGAATTTGATCCGGCTACCAACCAGGCGCGGGTGGTGATGAGCGATTTGTCCTTTGCCAACGGG
>CAMBDR010000573.1 GCA_945864765.1 Janthinobacterium lividum
CCCAAACCACCGCCCCATGGTTGCCCCGTATTGCTGGTTCGAAAACTGCGGTATCCACACCCCGCGCCCGGTGGCATCATCCGCCCCTCCCAGCGTGAAATCCGGGAATCGCCCATACACCCCACCCTTAACCGCCGCCCCCACCACCAAATGATGGCTACCCCAGCCATGATCAGTCCCGCTGGAATTGGGTTGCAGCGTGCGCCCAAAGTCCGACATCGTAAAACTGGTGACCATGTTTTGCGCGCCAATTTCCGTCAGGGCCAGTTGAAACGCCGCCAAAGCCTGCGACACCTGGCGCAACGAATCCCATTGCTGCCAAGCCTGGCCACCATGCGTATCAAACCCGCCAGCCGAAACAAAATACACCTGCCGCCCCGGCCCCTGCGCAGCGCGCATGCGGATCAACTGTGCCACCGTTTTCAATTGCGTCGCCACACTGAACCCAGGGAACACGGTTTGCAAGCCCGCCCCCGAATTGGCCGCCTTCAAATCGCTCACCAACTCAATCCCATTGAGCAAAGCCTTATTCGCCGCATTGGCCATCGCATTAGGGTGATTCGCATTTAAAATCTGCAACAGCGCAGCGCGGCGGCTATCGGCTTCCTGTTGCGGCCAAAAATTCATGCCCGCCAAATCCAGTTGCCCATTGGCGGGTAGCAGATTGCCATTCACCCGCGCCCCCTGTACAAACAAGCCATTGCTGCCCACCGAAACCGCATCCAAATCGCCCCCGGTGCCCAGCAAATCAGCCAACCGCCCACCCCAGCCCGTACCACCACCGCCGGGGCTACCGGCCTGACTTTGCAGCGTTTGATCAGGATGAGAAAACAATTGCGGTGGCACGCCCGCGCCGCTTTGGTATTGCGCCTTACTCAGCGGCTTGCTTAAATTACCCACATTCAAAACCGCCGCCACATTGCCCTGGGCATACAGCGCATCCAATTCAGCCAACCCGTAATGAAAGGCAAACGGTTGCGTAACCGGATCAACGCCGCCCTGCAACACCGCGCTGCGGCTACCCAGCAAGGTTCTGCCTGCCTGCGACAGCGCCAGACCAGAACGCCCACGGATTTGGTTATACAGGTCGTAATGCGCAGCATCCAGCGGCACGATCAAATTATTGCCATCATTGCCGCCCGCCATATACACGCACACCAGCGCTTTATAGTCCGAAACCGCCGCCCGGGCCGGGCCAGCCGCGCTCAACAAGCCCAGTGCTGAAAGCGTGCCCAACATACCGGCCTTACCGCCCAAACCTAAAAACCCCCGGCGTGACATGCCATGCTCGCCGCTATTTGTCTTGCTATTTGTTTTGATGTTCATTTTATGGTCCATTCTTTTTATTGGTGAACCGCAAAGTCAGCGGTGATTGCAGTTAAATACAAGGCCGTAACAGCGCGTTGGCGCATATCTCTGTTGGCCGACACGGCGGTAAACAGTGCCGAACGGGTATTGGCAGACATGCGCCCCTGGGTGAGTGTGGCATCGACCAAATTAATCAGCGCCATCGGGTCTGCCGCAGCATTAATAAACGGCGTGAGATCCACCGCCACCGTGCCGCTGAAGCCGCCGTTAATCAAGCCATACATAAAGTTGGCGCGTGCCACCGCCAGGCTGGGCGAGTAGATCTGGAATTCCGGCCCAAACATTTGTGGATTACCCGGCAATTTGGCACCAGGCCCATAAAAATTGAAGACACTGGGCGTTTGCAACAGCTCCTGATTCAGGTTGCGGTAATTCCAAAAGATATTGGTCGGATCAACCACCCTGCCACCCAGCGCACGTACCAGCCCCAGGCTATGCATGATCGGGTCTTTCAAGTGCCCCTGATTTGCAGCAGGATTATCCTGCCGGGCTTCGGGGTCGGTGAGCACCGCCACCAGGGTAGCGGCCAAATCGCCCCTGCCAGATGCGCTGTTGCCACCGTTGGCAAACACATCCGCCACCCGTTGAATATAGGCCGGGCTGGGGTTGCTGGTAGTGAAATGGCGAATCAGGCGTGTGGCAATGAAGGGTGGCACATTCGGATGCTGAAACAGATTCTGCATGGCCGCATCAAAGTCTTGCAAAATGGTTTGACCCGCTGGCAACACCGTCCCCATCAACAAGGTTTTGGCGTTTTGGTCGTGGTAGTTATTGCGTGGCTGCAAGGGCGTGGTAAAGCTTTCCCAATTGCGCCCGGTGCTATTCGTGCCACCGTAGGTCCAGCCGCTTAAAGCGCGCGAAAAATCACCAATGTGCGCCTGGTTATAGCTGGGGATCGGGTTGCCGTTGCCATCGAGTTGCAGGCTACCGTCCTGATTCAGCAATACCGGGCCAATGGTAAACAACTGCATCACTTCCCGCGCATAATTTTCATTCGGTGCCGGGGCCATGCTATTGCCCAAATCGAGATATTTACCCATGGCCGGGTTGAGCGTCATCTCACGCAACAAGGTATTGAAGTTGCCAAAGGCGTTTTTGGACAAGGTATCCAGCCAGGGTTGCATTTCATTGGCATACGGGTTTTTTTGCGCAGAGACCACAAACAATTGCGAGAGTGCAAAAATCATGCGTTGGCGCAGTTGGTCTTGACCATTGGCCATGTTTTTGTACCAGTTATTGCGTAGCGTCGTCATGTCGGTGGTCACCGGCATGGGCGAGGCGGGCAGGGCCATTTGTTGGGCGATCCAGGCGTTGGTGCTGACCGACTTGAGCAGTGCCAGATCAGCCGGGCTGGGGCCGAAGCTGGCCTGTTCGAGGAAGCGCGCTGCGGTGATTTGGGCCGGGTTGGGTAGCGGGTTGGGTAGCGGGGTGGGGATGGTGGTTGGCGTGGGCACCGGTGTGGTAGTCGGCACTGGCGTGGGTGTCGTTGTCGGTGTGGGTGTCGGGGTTGGGTTTGGCGTTGGCGTCGGCGTCGGTGTTGGGGTAGGCTTGGTGCTATCGCATTTGCCAACTTTCACGCTGTAATTTTCTTCCGAATCGCCATTGAGCTTATTGCGCACCAAAACCGAAATGGTGCTGTTGGGCTGACTGGTGCGGCCCGTCGCCATCAGGCTGGTGGCCGATACGTATTGGGTCGGGGCGGGCATGCCACGGATGATGACGACCGAATCTTTTTCATAGCGGGTGCCAGTGAGCTTGATTGTGTAATCACCACAGGCCAACAGGGCGGGCGTGATGCTTTTGATGGTGGGCGCAGCCAGCCGCAAGGGGATGGTAATCGAGCCAGAAAGCTTGGCGCTATCAAAGGTGGTGGCGGTAATCGTTACCGCCGAATTGGTCGGCATGACGCTGGGGGCGATGTAGACGCCGTTTTGCGAATTCACCGTGCCCACCGTGGCATTGCCACCGCGAATGCCATTGACGGCAAACTCCATATTCTTGCCCACGCCATCGAGCTTGGCCAGTAAATACACTGGCTTACCCAGTTCAAACGGTGCTCGGCCACCATATTCAATGGTGACGGTTGCCGCATAAGTGGGAACGGCTGCTGTCACCAGACATAAGCCCATCCACATCCATGATCTAAAATTTTTCATGCAAACTCCTGTTGTTTTATTGTTATTACTGTCGTTGTCGTTGTTGGTGCTGATTGCGGCGGTGTCGCTTTCAGCCGCATAATCTTTCAGCAGCAATTATTGTGCCCGATGCCTGGGTGAGACTTTGGGGATGGGACTGACAAATTTTGTCTGATCATTGCCAAACTTTGGCAGCGGGCAACAATTTTTGGATGGTGAATGGACGGTCAAATACCCCGGTGTCCGTGAGTAACTGTTTTAAGCTTGGTTATTGCGTGCGATTAAAACAACATCGTGGCAAGCAGTATCACTTGTTTTTTTATTGGTGTACCGCAAAGTCAGCGCTGATTGCTACGGTTGAGGCGCAGTATATGCCCAACGATCGCTGATGCCAATTGAAGGTTCCCGGCCAGAGGGTTATAGGGGGCCAGTACAACTGCATTTT
>CAMBDR010000574.1 GCA_945864765.1 Janthinobacterium lividum
CACCCGAGCGATCAGTCGCGGTTTGGGTGCGGCTTAGTGGGCTGCCAGTAAAGGGATTGACGCGCGGGTTTCTGCCAAAGGCATTCACGCCGCCGGGCAACAAGCCTTCATTGATGGCACCGATGGCGTCGGCATTATTGCGCACCGAAAACAGGCGCAGCGTGGCGTTAAAGTCGGCCCCATCCTTGAAACCCAGCGTCAGGCGGGCCGCTTTACGGTCGATGTTGGACAGGTCATGGCCTGCCGGGTTGACGTTTTCAATATAGTCGCCCGAATGGGCACCGGTGAAAGCGAAGCGGGCCGTCAAGCGCTGGTCAATCAGCGGCACTTCGACCACACCCTTGGCTTCTTTCAGATTATGGCTACCAATGCCCAGCGTCAGTTCACCTTCTTGGCGGAATTTGGGGCGTTTTGAAATGAAATTGACTGCGCCAGCAGTGGTATTTTTGCCAAACAGCGTACCTTGTGGGCCGCGCAAGACTTCGACGCGTTCGATATCGAAAATCTGTGCGCCACCAAGAAAGGGTGCGCCGACATACACTTCATCAAAAAAAGCACCCGTGGGTGAAATCGCGTTCAAATTGAACTCGGGGGTGGAAATACCGCGCAATGAAAATTTGGGTTGCGACTCATCGCCCAGCACCGATACCCGCAAATTGGGCACCAGCCGCGCGATCTCGGTGCCGGTATCCACTTTGGCATTTTGCAGCGCCTTGGTGCTAAATACGCTGACCGAGACAGGTACATCCTGCAAAAGCTGTTCGCGTTTCTGGGCGGTTACCACGACCGTTTCGATTTCGGGCGCTTTGCCTGCCTGTTGCGCCTGTTGCGCCTGTTGCGCCTGTTGCGCCTGTTGCGCATGGGGCGCGCCCGCCAGACCCAGAACGGCGGCAGTACCGCACAAGGTCATCGAATTTTTTATCGTTTTCTTCATTACTTTTTTTCCTCGAGATAATGTAAACCAATTCCCGAACCGGGTCAGATGATATGCAGTGTTGTGGCTGCGGGTTGCAGCCGGGTGTCGCCGTATTGTAGCGAAGGTGGGTAGATTCGCGGTGGCTGTTGCGTGCAAGATTTTACAGGAGAAAACGATGATTCAAAGACAAGATCGTATTTTCAGGGTAACTCTGTTGTTTGATGAAGACAGTAGTGTAATTCGGGAAGTGTAATTCGGGACACATCGCTACATGAAATGAATGTGTCCCTTTTTGTGTTGATTGGTGTGGGAAAAACCTTAAAAGTGCGCCTCGGCCTGCACCATAAAGCTGGAAATATGGCCAGCCCGGTTATTTGGCCCCAACGCTTCATCATTGCCGAATTTGTTGTTCCAGTAGCGGTAACCACCACCGAGCATCCAGGTGTCTTTTTTACCCGCCAGCGAACCAACATCAAACATCACCAGTGCATCCATCAGGGTTTCGGCTTTGGTTTCATCACCGCGTGAGGTGCCTTTGCCTTTGCTGCCGGTATGGCTTAAAAAGCCTTTGAAATTGGCGGGCAGGCCGGCATCGAAAGGAATGCCCCAAACCAGATTCCATTGCGCCGTGGTTTTAAAGTTTTGATGTGCGCCTTGCCCGCTGAAGACATTGGCGACATTGCTGTTATTGCTTTCTTTGTAAGCTTGCACACCAAAATTAACAAAACCCTTGGGCAGGGCAAATTGCAGTGTCGGCCCAATTAAAAAAGCGCGCGGCGAGGCCCCGTTAAAATCGTTTTTGGAACCGGCGTTGAAGCCGGCGGTCAGGGTCACATCTTTCACCGGGCCAAATGCCACTTTGCTGCCGGAAACGGCGGACAGGCTTAAGTCGTGGCGATAGATGAGAAACACTTCTTGCGCACCGGAATTGGAACCGCGTGGCGGGAAGGGCGTGCCATTCGCGGCCGGGTTGTTGCTGTCGGATTTCAAAATATCAAGGTTGAAAAAGTTGGTTCCATATTGGTAGCCGCTGATATGGGTCAAGGCGATGATGTTTTTCGCTACATCAACCTTGCGCCCGGCTGCATCGGCTTCAAATGCGCTTTCATTGGGAATATAACGATAGCTGACATAAGTATCGCTCCAGTTGGCGGCATGGGCGGATGTTGACGCCAGCAGGGCGCAGGCAAGCGCGAGTCGAGGCAATACAGGTGTAACGTGAGACATAGAAGCTCCAAAAGGTTGATGGTGAAAAATAGGGGGAAGGAAACTGAGGTGCATACGAGCGGATACAGGCAGTCACGCAATTGTATGTCGGCGCTGGTGGCAAAGCTATAGGTTAAAACCTATTCCCGGAATAGTGATTTTGTTATGTCGAGGGGCGTGGTATTTTGCAAAAGTGGTAATCGATTCGGCAATCGATTCGGGGCAATCGATTCGGGACATCCACACAAATCGATTCGTGGATGTCCCTTTTTATTGGGGTCAGAGTAAAATTACACTTGCCGAAAAAGCTGCTGATATAAAAAGCCGCCGGGGCGATTCGGGACATCCAATTTTGAAAGAAGGCGATTCGGGACATCCAATTTTGAAAGATGGGTAAGAGGACTTTCGGGTAGACTTTCGGGACATCCATTTTTGGATGGCCCTTTTTAGATACTAATTATGTGCAAGCAGGAGTGAAAATTGAAGTTTAGTCAGTTCGGTTCTGAAAATGGAAGACGGGTAATTTATTTTCATGGTGCGCCTGGCGCGCCAGAAGAAGGTGGAATTTTCGATCTGGAAGGGAAGCGGCATGGTCTGACGTTTATTTGTCTTGATCGGTTTTCTATCGACGCATCGATAAATGGTGAAGCGTATTACAAGCTTCTTGCCGATGAAATTTCCAACATGGCGGCAGGAGAAAAAGTTGATCTGATCGGGTTTTCAATTGGCGCATTTATCGCGCTCCAGACTTGCCGTTACCTGCCCAATGGCGTCAGGAATTTGCATTTGATTTCCGCTGCTGCACCGTTGGAAGCCGGAAATTACCTTGACGCCATGGCTGGCAAGCAGGTTTTTAAATTGGCGCGGGCCTTACCTGCTTTATTTAAATTATTGTCATATTGGCAAAAAATTCTTGCCCTATTTTTCCCTAATGCGTTATTTCAAATGTTGTTTGCCAGTGCCGTGGGCGGGGACAAGGCATTAGCAGCCGACCGTGAATTTCGATCCGGCATGATTGAAATATTGAGGGCGTGCTTTATTAGCCGTATTTCAGGCTACGCGAGGGACGTTGGTGCGTATGTCCATCCGTGGGAAAACACGCTCGCCGAAATAACCGTTAATACCCATGTTTGGCATGGCACAAAGGATAATTGGGCTCCTCTGGCGATGGCCAATTATTTGAAGGCAAAAATTCCAGGATGCACTTCAATCAATATGCTTGATGGCGCATCGCACTACTCGTGCCTGTACCGGGCAGTGCCTGAAATATGTGCTTTATTCGATCCAGCCCGCCTTGCCTCGACTGCGGCTAGCCGCTGAAATAGGCCCTGCAAGCTTTGCCACCTTGTGCCCACGACTGCCCCATTTGTTTGCATGCATCCTTGACCCGGAAATAAGCGCCAACCAGATTTTTGAATGGCTTGTGGAAGTTGTTTGCCAAATACAGCCAATTTTCAGTAGAAAGATTAAGCCGTGCCAAAATCGGCAGCGCATTTTTATCAATGACGCCTGGCTTGCCCTCACGCATGATTCTTCCGGTTTGATCAACCAACTCCAGATACATCGAAAATGGAATTGGCAAACTTCCCATCTGATCCGGGTCAAATTTTTTCGCTGCCACGTCATCGAAAAATGGCATTAATTGAGGCTGCGGACATGGCCCCGCGTTGTGGGCAGCGTGACGAATGCGACGCTGAATGGATGTATGATCTGACGCTTCGGGTGTCGCCGCCATTTTGGCCCGAACCGGATTCAAATCGACATACGCCATACAGGTCAGCAAAGCACTTTCATCAAGCAATGCTTGGCTTTTAAATCG